>JAABSS010000263.1 GCA_011390235.1 Desulfotignum sp. | reverse complement strand
ACCGGGCAATCACATGTAACGCAATTCCCTTCGGTTAACCGGTGGCCGCCCCCTGTGGGTACCTTGCGCCCGGCCCGAGATAATATCTGACGGTCCGGTCACAAGGCACCCACAGGGGGCTTGGTCAATACAGTTGGTGGAAAAGTATCTGCGATTGCCTGAAACCCGATGCAATGATACAGATCCATTTTTACCAGCGGTCCTGTTCCTGGATCTGGGATTTTATTCCCCATATTTCGCCGGCATAGGCCTTGATGGTCCTGTCACTGGAAAAAGTGCCGGTGCGGGCTGTATTCATAAGGGCTTTGGTGCTCCATTTGTCAGCATCCTGAAAATCTTTGCCGATGGCTTCCTGGGCAGCAGTATAGGTACTGAAATCGGCAAGATGCAGGTAAATGTCTGTGGGAGACATGAGCAGGTTGTACAGGGACCGGAAAAGGCCGGGATCTGACTGACTGAAACGATCGGACCGCAGGGCATATATGATCCGTCTGAGCCGTTCATCTTTTTCCAGATATTCCCTGGGAAGATAACGCGGGCGCAATTCTTCCACCTCTTCCACGGTTAACCCGAAAATATACATGTTGTCTTTGCCCACCTGTTCATAAATTTCAATATTGGCACCGTCCATGGTGCCGATGGTCAGGGCCCCGTTCATGGCAAATTTCATGTTGCCGGTGCCCGAGGCTTCCATGCCGGCAGTGGAAATCTGTTCGCTGACATCTGCTGCCGGGATGAGGCGCTCCGCCAGGCTCACCCGGTAGTCAGGCAGGAATATGACCTTGAGTTGATTGTTCACCTGGGGGTCCTTGTTTATCACCTCTGCCAGGTTGTGGATCAGTTTGATGATCAGCTTGGCGACATGGTACCCCGGGGCAGCCTTGCCCGCAAATATAAAGGTCCGGGCGGCACCGATATCTTTTTTGTCCTCCTTGATGGATAAATACAGGTGGATGATGTGCAGCACATTGAGCAGCTGCCGCTTGTATTCATGGATGCGTTTGGCCTGGATGTCAAATATGGATTCTGGATCCACGGTTTCCAGCACCGTGTCTTTGATGTAGGCTGCCAAAGCTTTTTTATTGGTCTGTTTCACTTCCCTGAACCGGTCCAGAAATCCGGGATCATCCTGGAATGCTTCCAGTTCCCAGATAAGTTCCAGATCCGCGATCCAGCGCCTGCCGATGGCATCGGTGATCAGTTTTGCGAGCTCAGGATTACAGGCCACCACCCACCGCCTGGGGGTGACCCCGTTGGTTTTGTTGTTGAATTTTTCCGGCCACAGTGAATAAAATTCCGGGACCAGACGGGTTTTGACCAGGTCTGAATGCACCTTGGCAACCCCGTTCACCGAGTGGCTGCCGATGATGGCCAGGTTTGCCATGCGCACCTGCTGTTCACCGCCTTCCTGGATAATGGACATGCGGGCTATCATTTCATCGGTGCTGGTGCCGAATCTGGTTTTCACCGATTCAATGAAGCGCTGGTTGATTTCAAAGATGATCTGCATATGCCGGGGCACAACCTTTCCCAAAAGGGATACCGGCCAGGTTTCCAGGGCTTCGGGCAGCAGGGTATGGTTGGTGAAGGCCAGGGTTTTTACTGTAATTTTCCAGGCGTTTTCCCATTCAAGGCCTTTTTCATCCACCAGGATACGCATAAGTTCCGCAACAGCCAGGGCCGGATGGGTGTCATTGAGCTGGATGGCCACATGTTCATGGAAGCGTTCATAATTTTTATGGTGGATCTCATAGCTGCGGATGATATCCCGGATGGCACAGGCCACCAGAAAATATTCCTGAATCAGCCGCAGTTCTTTTCCCACATCTTTGGCATCTGACGGGTACAGGATTTTGGTGACGCTTTCCGACCTGATTTTCCTTTCCACTGCCTTTATATAATCCCCGTCATTGAAAATATTGATGTCAAAGTCTTCAGAGGCTGCGGCAGAAAACAGCCTGAGCCGGTTCACGGTACGCCCGCCGTGACCTGGCACAAGGATATCATGGGGACGGCCGATGAACAGTTTCCATTTGGTCCACATGGGGTTGTATTCACCGTTCCAGTCCAGGGTGTCTTCAATTTTTCCGTAAATGGGCAGCATGTATTGTTCCCCGGAGCGGCGGATCAGCCAGGGCGAAGACCGGTTGGGCCAGTAATCTGGTTTTTCCCGTTGGTATCCATTGGTGATCACCTGGTGGAACAGCCCGTAATCATAATTGATGCCATATCCGAATCCCGGCATGTCCAGGCTGGCCATGGAATCCAGAAAGCAGGCGGCCAGCCTTCCCAGACCGCCGTTTCCCAGGGCAGGGTCCTGTTCTTCCTCCACCAGCTTTTCCAGGTTGATACCCTGTTTCTTCAAAAAACGGGCGCAGGCATCAAAAATTCCCAGATTAAGCAGGTTGTTGGACAGAAGCCGGCCGATGAGAAATTCCATGGACAGATAATAGACCTTTTTGGCCCCATTTTTGGCGTAGCGTTCCTGGGTTTCGAAATTGATGTCCATCAGATATTTGCCCACGGCATAGGATACTGCATTGAGCTGGTCTTTTTTGGTGGTTTCACCCAGGGGCTTGCCCAGAATGTATTTTATATATTGATGAAATGATACTTCAAAGCTGGTGAAATCAAAATATGCCATGACGGCCCTCCATGGGTTGGGTGGGGATTGTTGATAAAAGATGGATTTCTGATACCGGCAGACAGATGCCGGTATCAGGTATCAAGGGGTCAGGGTTTTCAGCACATCTTCCTTGCCTATGATGCCCACCAGTTTTTTGTTTTTTACCACCGGGATGGTGTGAAAATGTTTTTCCACCATAAGGCTTGCGATTTCACTCACCGGGGTGTCCGGTGCCACTGACACCACATCTTTTACCATGGCCTGGGCCACGGTGGTGGCAGCAATTTTGTGAAATTCTTCATTAATTTTTTTGGATGAGGACAAAGGAAAGATGGAATCCAGAATGGTGAAAATCGGGGGGACAGGCATATCTTTTTGCTGAAAGATCAGGTCGCTCTGGCACAGGATACCCACCAGTTCTTCTTTGTCATTGACCACGGGGACCCCGTTGATATGCTTGTCAAGCAGTATCCGAACTGCTTTGGGGATATCTGTGTCAGGGGTCACGCAGATAATGTTGGTTTCCATGATATCGCTTGCTTTGATCATGACGGTCTCCTTTTCAGACAATGAGAATGCAGTGGTATTCACTATACATGAATTGATAATTTGTAACAAGCACAGAAAATGGCTGGAAAAAAAATTGACTTTGCTGTCATTGGTGCACATTTTCTGTTAAAATGACTTTGTTTAGTCAGCCAACCCCTTAACAGGAGGAATTTGTATGCAGATATCCATCACCTTCAAGAAAATCGAATCCTCAGATGCCCTCAAAGCCTATGTACAGGAAAAACTGGAAAAACTGGAAAAAATGCTGGATGCTCCGGCAGATGCAAGTCTTGTTTTGTCTGTTGAAAAAATACGCCATATTGCAGAGATCAACCTGAGCTGTGAAAAGCTTAAAATTCATGCAAAAGAAGAAGCAGAAACCATGTATTCCGCCATTGACGGTCTGGCTGATAAACTGCAGACCCTGGTAAAAAAGAACAAGGAAAAAGCACGCCGTCACCTGGCAGGAGACAAACAGACCATCAAAACAAATCCGGATCCGGATGCCCTGGCCCTGTAACATAAGAGGACCTGCTGTCTGTTTTTGATTCCCAAACTGTCACCACTTTAAAAGCCTTTCTACGTTTCATTCTTTTTGTGGGTGTCAGTGCCAACATCCGGGGCAGTGGGGGGCACAGACCCGGCATGGGTGTCGGATGGACCTGCTATGTCCAGTATTTTTCCATTCAAATAGTCTTTGGTCTGGTATTTTGAAATCTTCATCAATTTTTTGGTAATACCTGCCATTCGTTCCAGCTGGGACTGAATTTTTTTGATCCGGGGGTAATTGGGGTCTTGTACAGGCATATCCATCAGGATGAGTTCAAAATATCCTGATATGCTCATCAAGGGTTGGTTCATCTCATGGCAGACCGCACCGGAGAGTTCGAGAACCGCATGAAGCCGGTCTTTCTCCCGGCTTATTTCTTCTGTTTGTTTTCTATCGGTAACATCCGTTAAAACCGATATTTTTTTGTCCTCCATAAAACAGGACCGAAATTCAATGTATTTGGTTTCTCCACTTTTGCAGGTGATTTGAAATTCCCGCACATGGCTTCCTCCGGCATTGGATATATCATTGTCCCAGGTTCTCATCACTTTTTTTTGGTATGCTTTGTCAGGATAGGCTTTTTCAAACCACTGCTTTTTGGTTGGAATATCTTCAAGGGTATAACCGGTAATTTTTGTGAAAAAGGAATTTACATAAAGATATCTGCCGTCATTGTCAACCAGGGAGATACCCTGAGGGGTGCTTTCCAATATCATGGAAAGGGTTTCTCTTTCCTGTTTCAGTGTATTTTTAACACGTTCCTTCTTGTCCCTGATGCTGATGGTCTGCCAGGTGATATAGGCAGACAGGGCGAGAACGAAAAGCAGGACAGTGATGAATATGGCATTCAGGTCGTCGAGGATGCCGCTGACTTCAGCCTCCACATCTTCCATATATATACCGGTTCCCACAATCCATCCCCAGGGTGCAAATCCTTTAACATAAGAAAGCTTGGGTACGATTTTGTGGGGGGCATCTTTCCATTGCCAGTAATAATTTACATAACCTTTCCCATGACCCATGATGGTTTCCACCATGGCCAGAAAGGGGTGGTTGCCCCGGGGATCTGTTAAACTGGTCAGGTCTTTTCTTTCCAGGTCCGGGCGGTACGGGTGCATGACCATGAAAGGGTGCATATCAATAATCCAGAAATAGTCTTTGGCTTCGGCTCCGTACCGCATATACCGTATCTGTTCCATGGCCCTGGATTTTGCCTCAGCGAGGGACAATTCACCTGCAGCAACCTGCTGCTGGTATTCAGACAACAGGCTGACGGCGCTGTCAGTCAGTGTCTGGATCATTTCTTTTTTCTGGTCAATCAGATTGGTTTTCAGGGAGGGGATAAAAGCAAAGAAGATGCTTAAGACGAATACCAGGAAAACAGACCATATGGGAACAATAATATTAAATGGCTCTTTAAAAAGCTTGGATTTCAGACGATTTTTGGTGGTGTCGGTCATAGCAATGATTCATGTAAACCATATTAGGCCGGGGAAATTCCGGGCCCCCGGTAAACCAGCAGAAAATGGTTCACCCGCCGGGAATATACCCTGATACTGGGTCCTGGCGGGTGAAATTTAACAATTTAGGTGGTGGCTTTTTTTAAAAATCCATTCAATTGGGCCACATGCAGTTTTTCTTCCTTGATGATGTGATCCAGTTTGTCATGACCGTATTTGGGGGGTACCATGTCCTTGAGGCCCAGATAAAACAGGATGGATTCTTTTTCCAGGCCAATGGCCGTAGTAATGATCTCTTCAATGGATTCTTTTCCAGTAAAGGAATCAGCAATATCCGGGTTGCCTTCGCCACCATGGGAGTCTGCCATGGCCTTGAGATACATGGACAGTTCATTTGCCGGATCAAACACGGTCTTCTGTTTTTCCGCATCTGATACTTCCTGGCGCATGTCTTCGAAGATTTGTTTGTGCTTGTCTTCCATACGGGCCAGTTTTTCCAGAAATTCTTTTTCTGCAGGATCCTGCTGAAATCCGGCAGCTTTTCTGTAAAAATTTGCACCATTTGCTTCAATCTGGATCGCCATTTCAAAAACTTCATTTAAATTAAAATCATATGCCATGAATTATCTCCTTGTTTAATCAATCATTGTTATAGTTAATTCCATAAAATACTTTTCCCTGCCGTGTCAAGGACATCTTGTCATTACCCGGGGCTGTCATATCCAGAATTCATATCCTGCCTGAAAAGTATTCTGCCGCTGCCGGCTGTCCTGGTCTGCCTTTGCACGCTAAAAATAATTTCTCAGCTTCAGTTCAAAAGGATGCGGGTTAAGGTATGTCTGGGACCTGAGCCAGGGCTGGTCATATTTTAACACATATGGAAGGAAAAAATATTTTCAATAAAATGTTCCCGCAGCTTGGGATCATTGAGCCGGCCCGCCTCTTCCACCGGTATTCTGGGAAAATGCTGCGTAAAGGCCCGGGCAAAAAGGCCGGTGCCGTTGTTGCGCATCTTGCCGTCATCCCCGTATACCTTGATGCGGTAAAGACCGCTGCTGGGGGATTTGCTCTTGAAGATAAATCCGCACAGGTTTTCTTTTTCCAGTGCCGGCAGTTTTTTGTTTATCCAGGTGTGCATCTGCTCTGTGTGATCTTCTCCTGTTTTCCGGGTGACCAGCCGGGGATTTTCCGGGTCACCCACCAGGCGCAGGGAATCCCTGGGGGTGGGCATGCCGCATTCCACTTCCGGGCACACCGGCACATATTCAGCGAACAATCCCAGGGTCTGGGTGAGAAACCGGTCATGGCTGTGGCCGCCGTCATACCGGACAAGGTTGCCCAGCAGGCAGGAGCTGATGCCGATCTTGATGGGTGTTAGCACAGGGTCCTCCTGATTCAACGTCAAATGGTTAGCGGGTTGGGGCAAATCATATTCAGGGCAATCGTGTGGGCCCCATTCTATTGGCCAGTGTCCAACCCCGGAGGTATCCTGCATCCGGCCTGAGAACTGAGGGTTCTGACAGTCCTGATGCAGGATACTTCCGGGGGCTCCCGCCAGGGCAATCGCCTAAAGATATGACTTCAAACCTTTTGATCAAGCCCCCTGTGTGTTTGCCCCGGGGATTGGGTAAATCCTGTTGACTTTGCATGTTCCAATATATAGGTTCTGTGAGAGATTGACACCCATTTTTTACAGGAAAGGGGATTTTTTGATGAAATTCAAATTTGTCGGATCTTTCAGGTATGGGATTCTTTTGCTTGCAGGGATTATGGTCACAGCCGTGATCTTCGCCTGCACCCCGAAAGAAAAACAAACCTTTTCGGAAAAATCCTGGGATATCCAGGTGGCACAGACCAGTCCACCCGACCTGTATGCCCCCCACGTTGATGATGACCGGTTTTTTGCGCCCTGGATGCCCATGCCGGACAAAAGCTTTCTGGATGTTGTGTGGTGGAAACTGTTTTCCAAAACCGATTACACAAAAGAAGAGCAGAACTTTTTGCCGGGGATCCTGCCGGATACGGCCTTGCGCCTGGCAGAGACCAAAGGGGATTTTATCCTCTGGATCGGGCATAACAGTTTTCTGGTGCGTATCAACAATACATACTGGCTTACAGACCCCATCTTCTCCAAACGGGCCCTGGTCCCGGCCAGGGTCACCCCGCCGGCTTTGACCCTGGAGGAACTCAATTTGCTGGTACCGGAGGTGAACATTGTTATTTCCCATAACCACTATGACCACCTGGACCGGGCTACCATGAAGAAACTACCGCCAGACGCCCCGGTGTTTGTGCCCCTGGGCCTGAAAACCATGGTGGAGAAGATGAACAAGCAGGTGGTGCACGAGATGGACTGGTGGGAAGAGTACCTTCCGGGTCCCGGCACCCGGCTCATCTGTCTGCCGGCCCAGCACTGGTCCCTGCGGATCACCCAGGGCAGAAACCGGTCCTTGTGGGCATCCTGGCTGCTCATCACCCCGCAAGTCACCCTGTATTTCGGCGGAGATTCCGGGTATTTCAAGGGGCTCAAGGAAATCGGTAAACGGTTTTCCGGCATCGATTATGCATTTATGGCCACCACTGCCTATCATCCCCGGTGGTTCATGGCCTACAACCACATGAACATTGCCGAGGCGGTCCAGGGGTTTGCAGACCTCAATGCCCGGTATTTCATCCCCACCCAGTGGGGCACTTTTCACCTGGGGGATGAACCGGCCGGGTATCCCGGCCTGGACCTGGCCCGCTACATCACAGACAACCACCTGGATGCCGGCCGTTTCAAGATCATGGATATCGGACAGATTCTTGCCATAGACCCAGAAGCTACCCGGAAAAAGGGCTCTGATTAACAGTACTAAAAACCTTAGAAATCGATGGCAAAACGTCCGGCAACAGAGTTTATGTCCGCATCGCTTATGGTGCCGTCAATCTCGCGGTCTTCCACGTTGCCATAGACATAGTTGACCATAACCCGCAGGGCAGGATTGAGGTACCAGTTCACGCCCATGGTGAAGTTGGTTTCCTCTCCGCCGTCTATGCCCCCATCGTTCAGATCGAGCCAGGACCACCGGACCGCGATTTCCCATGCCCCTAAACCACCTTGAAGGTCGAAGTTGTTGTCGGGTTTGACCCGGCTGAAAGAGCCGCTTTTGTACGGCCTGTTTTCTCCGGTCAAAAAATAGCTGGCATAGACATAGGCTCCGTTGAAGTCGTAATCCTCGTTCGTACCGTCCACCATGGCCCGGATGTATTCACCCTGGACCGACAGGGGTCCGAAAACTACGGCTGCTTCGGCCCCGATCAGATCTTGGCCGTCAAAGAAGCGGTCAAAGTCATCAATATCGCCGGTGTCCACGGTTCGTGCCTGTGCCAGATGGATTTCGGGCCGCTGGCGAAAGCGGAATTCAGTCTCTTCATCATCCCGGAACAGGTGGCTGTAACCCAGACCCAGGTGCAGGAGCCGCCGTCCGCCGTCCGCGTACCAGGGCGTACCTGCTACACGGGCGGTGATGTTGTAATCTGCGAAGTCATTGAAGTTTTCGGCGCCGTCTTCGGTGTCCCAGAAAACTCCCGCGCCCCAGAACAGTTTCTTTTCCAGGGCCGAGTTCATGAACTGTACCCCCACGTTACGGCCGGGAGAAAACACATTAGGCAGAGCCCGCTCCAGAAAGGTGATGTATTTGGAGCTGGTCAGTTCCTCCAGGGAGAAGGGCTCTTTCTGATGGCCGACGCGGACTTTGCCCATCACCGGAAGATCGGTAAGGCCGAGATAGAGATCCTTGGCCGTGACCTCGTCACCGGCAAAGTCGAACTGGGCCTTGTACTCGGCCACCTTGTAAATCATGCCGGACATGAAGAGCCTTGCCCGCCTGAATTCTGTGCCGAATCCTTCGAAGTCGTCGCCCAGGACGTTCTCGACCTCATCGTCCGCGGATATGGAAGCCCAGTCAATCTGAATCCGGCCACCCAGCTTAATGGAGAAATTGCCGTCCTGGCTTTCAGCGCTGAGGCCGTTTTTCCATTTGACGTCCCAATCGTCTTCCTTGTCTCTGATAAGGGCCTCATGCTCGGCCTGGGCTTCCTCTTTCAGTTCCTGGTACTGCTGGGGAGTAATCTCTCCCTTGTCCAGAAGTATCTCCAGGATTTTTTCGGCAACACTCTTCTGCTCGGCTGCTTTTCCCGTGTTTGGGGCCAGCCCGAGAAAAAAAGCCAACAATCCAACAATGAATACTCTGCCAAAGATTTTCATGCTACCTCCCTTTAGGGTGAAAAAGATTTTTGATGATGCTAACGACAAATCTCCTAAGCCGAGATAAATTTTCAGGGCCATATTTTGTTCGTATGCGGCTGTGATCCTCATCAAAATTCCAGAATCAATGAAACCCAGAACCTGCGCCTGAAGTCAGCTACCATGTGTGCATGATGATCAGTGTGCTCGTGGTTCTGGTGGTTGCTCTCATGGTTCCGGGCCTGCATCGAATTCCATGATTTTTGCAAACTGCTTGTCAATACCGGGGTGGACCTCGTGGTAAAGGGGACTGTCCGGACCAATGCGGCCGCCCATGTCATAGGTAAAAGAAGCTTTGCCTTTATGCCGGATCCAATATCCTGCAAGTACAGGACCCAAGCCATCATAACAGGAATGAAAATGAAGGTATTCATCCCGTGGCCGGGGGCGGTTATTCACCCATTTTCGGGGTGCGTCCCCAAAAAAAACCGGGTTGATCCGGTCATCTGAGGGCAGAGGAAAACCCGTGTCCACAAGCTGGGTCAACACGGCATCTCCTTCAAACAAAAGGGTGTTTTCCGGCAGATCACGGGTGTAAAAAGAATCTTCATTATAACAGACAAAAGAAAGCCGGGTCAGGTCCTTTGGATTATCCGGCTTGAAATAATATCCCACAAAGGGACCGAATCCCAGCAGCCGGTCTTTTAGCTGGATATCAAGCCGGGCCACATATCCTCTGGGTATTTTCAGGTTTGTTTGCCTGTCTTTCTGTGGGCCGGGACATCCGGAAAAGATGACGGCCACTAAAAAAAGGAATACCAGAAAGACAACAGAAATATTATTTATATTATTGTGTCTGGCCGCCATTTTTTTCCTTCCATAAAAAATTGATGGCGCCTATGCACAGGCCGAATATAAAAACCAGCAGAACAACCGCAGCAGGCCTGCTGCCTGTCCAGTCCGCAAGGGTGATCTGGCCCACATTGGAAGGATCATACAGCAATGGTATGAAAAATTCGTGCAGGTGGGCAAAAACCGCTGCACCGGCAAGTCCGCCGATAAGGGCAAAAACAGCATCCAACCGTCCTTCTCCTGCTGCAGCCCAGGTGGTTCCCGGGCAGTATCCGCAAAATCCCCAGCCAATACCGAACAAAATACCTGCCACTCCCGTGGCCACCAGACTGGTGGGCAGTACCCGGGTATTGGCCACACCCGCGGTTTCAAGTCCCAAAAGCCCTATGGCTGAGAGGATAACCGCCATGAGCATGAATTTCGGGATATCACCCTCCATCATCAGATGTGCCCTGGCCATTATATTTGCATTGGTTGCGCCGACGCGCTGGATCACAAATCCAAAGGCAATGCCGGAAAATAACCCCAGCCATATTTCTGAACCCATTATTCCTCCTTTCCTGTGCTGCCGTAGACAAGGCGGGCCGTGACCATGGCAACGGCAAAGATAAGCACCCCGAAATACAATCCGCTGACAGCCAGCTGTGTTGATCCGGAAATAAACAGCCCCAGGGTACAGCCGCCTGCCAGTCTGGAGGCAAAAAGTATGATGAATCCACCGACAAAGGTGGCTGCAAATCTTTTGATCCGGCTGTTCCCGAACCGTTTTTCCCATATTTCCGGGATATCTTTTACCGGTATTCTGCCGGTGCGGCCGGCAGCAAAACCACCGATGGCCATGCCCAGAACAAAGGCAAAGAGCCAGGAACCGGTGTCCGGCATCATGGCGTAATGGGGGTTGTTTTCAACATAATCCGGTGCAACCGTCTGGACAGCCCCTTTGATTAAGCTGACAAAACCGCTGGAAGAGGCCGGCGGCCCGAATGTCGCAAAAATAAATACAATGATGCCTGCCAAAGCAAATGCAGCCGGAAGCCACGGCCAATACTGAGGCGAGATGTTTTTTTTATCCATGATCAGCCTCCGCATGAAATATAGCCGCCTGCAGGTTTACCTGAACCGGATCTGTCTTCTGATGTTTTTCCGGCAGATTTCCGGCTTGAGACGGTCCGGGTTGCTGTTGAAGAGGTCGGCAGCATGCTGCCTGTCAATGTATTTTCCCTGGTTTCCACTGGAAAAAATTTGTCCGGATTCCCCCACTCTTTCCAAGACGGTTCATATGTGTACACGCTGTCAAATCCCATCAAACGGAGTATAAAGTAGGAAAAGGAACTGCGTCTTCCTGAATTGCAGTAAACAATCACCGCCTTGGATGCATCCAGGCCTGCGTAAAGGGTCTGGAGCTGTGCATAGGGTTTAACCGCCTTTGTGTCCATATCTGTCCATGCATCCTGATAGTTGATGTTTACAGCTGTCGGGATATGCCCCAGTTTCAATGGGGTTCCGTCAAGGCCTTTGGTGCCCTTTTCACCAATATATTCCTCTTGTGAGCGCACATCGATGATCTGGTAACAGAAATCGCCGAGCTGCTTATACACAAAATCACCGGTAATCAGCTGGTGATTTTGTATCTTTTCTGCAGGCGCCTGATAAAGCAGCGGCTTGGTTTCACCAGGGGTGGTTACCAGGTCATAGCCGGCATCTTTCCATCCATCAATGCCTTGCACGAGAATCTTTTTGTTTTCATGTCCCAGGATATCCAGAACCCAGAAAACATAGGATGCGGTGGCGCCGCCGTCCCGTTCCACCGAATCGTAAAGAACGATGGTATCTTTCGGGGTAATGCCGTGACGGCCAAGGATATCCTGGGCCTGGGAAATACCAATGAAAGCAGATGCCACATCACTGCCGATATCGTTAAACTGGAACGCAGACCAGGGAAGCCTTATGGCACCGGGGATCAGCGCCCCGTCAAAATGATCATCCGTTCTTACATCTGCAATGACCAGATCTGTATCATCTATATGGGCCTTGAGCCAAT
>JAABSS010000373.1 GCA_011390235.1 Desulfotignum sp. | reverse complement strand
CCGATGCCCAGTGCGGCCTTCTGGTGTCTGTTGTGTACTGGTCAATCCTGGGGTTTTCATTTCCTGTGTCCATTCTGGTGGACCGCTGGAGCCGAACAAAAAGCATCTCCATTATGGCGGTAATCTGGAGCATGGCCACCCTGGCCTGCGCATTCACAAAAACATTTCCCCAGCTTCTGGCTGCCAGAACCGTCATCGGTATTGGCGAAGCAGGGTATGCCCCGGGGGGCACCGCCATGCTGTCTGCCAGTTTTCCCATGGAAAAAAGGGCACGGATCCTGGGGCTGTGGAATGCATCCATTCCTTTGGGCAGTGCCCTGGGCATCGGCATCGGCGGGTTTGTTGCCCACCACTTTGGATGGCGCCATGCATTCGGACTGGTGGCTGTTCCCGGGCTGGTCCTGGCGGTGTTGTTTTATTTTGTCAAAGATTATGAAACCGTTAAACTCACCAAAATTGAAAAAACCGGCAAAGAAACAAAAATGCAGTTTCTGGATATGGCCAGACAGTTTACCCACAATACCACCCTTATGTGTAACAACCTGGCATTCGCCCTGAATGTGTTTATCACCACGGCGCTTCTGACATGGCTGCCCACCTATTTTCACCGGATGAACGGCATTGCTATGGACAAAGCAAGCATGAAAGCCGGTTCCATCATGCTGCTTGCCATTATCGGCGCGCCCCTGGGCGGGTTTCTGGCAGATGCGTGGATGAAAAAAAACAAAAAAGCCAGGCTCCTGTTTCCGGCGGTATCCTCTGTGTTCACAGGTGTTCTGCTGTTTATCGCCTTTGGGTTATTACAGGGAACCGGTCAGTATATGGTGCTGCTCCTGGTGGGCATCACTGCGGTGGCATTTGTTCCCTGCTGTGTGGCCGTGACCCAGGATGTGGTTCACCCGGGGCTCTGCGCTGTCTCCTTGAGCCTGAGCATCATCATTCAGCACCTGCTTGGCTCAAGTCTTGCGCCGGTTGTCATCGGCAACCTGTCTGACCTGTACGGCATTGACACGGCATTGGCAATCCTGCCGGTATTTGCCTTGCTTGCCGCAGCAGTGCTGTATGCCGGGTCATTTTTTTACGAAAAAAATCTGTATACGGGCCGGGAGAGCAGCCTTTTACGGTGACACGATGGTGGACAGTTCCGCTTTGGACAGGTGCCGGGGAAGAAATGTTTTGAACTTGGTGCCGCTGCCCGGGGTGCTGTCAACGGTGATAAACCCGTTGTTCTGCCTGACGATGCCGTAGACCATGGCAAGGCCCATGCCGGTACTCTGGCCCACGCCCTTGGTGGTGAAAAACGGTTCAAACAGATTGTCCAGGGTCTGCTTGTCCATGCCGCAGCCGTTGTCGCTGACGGCCAGCAGAACAAAATCCCCGGGAACAGCATCGGCATGCTCGGTGCAAAAGGCCTGGTCAATGGTTATTGTGCCGGTTTCAATAATAATTTTTCCTGTATCTGACACCGCATCCCTGGCATTGACGCATAAATTGGCCAGAATCTGGTCGATCTGTGAGGGATCCATTTTCACGGGCCAGATATTTTTGCCCGGTTTGTACACCAGATCAATCTCTTCGCCCATGAGCCGCCTGTGGAGTCTGAGCATGGTTTCAACGGTCTGGTTCAGGTCAAGCACTGCAGGAGCAGCGGTCTGTTTTCTGGCAAATGCCAGCAGCTGGCTGGTGACCGCTGCGGAATGCCGGGCAGCGTTGAGAATTTCCTGGAGGCAGTGGTGGGAAAAATCATTGGGGTCTGTCTGGTCCATGGCAAGCTCTGCATTGCCTATGATTACGCTGAGCATATTGTTGAAATCATGGGCCACCCCGCCTGCCAGGTTGCCTACAGATTCCATTTTCCGGGCCTGGTTGATCCGGGCTTCCAGGCGTTTTCTCTCTGATACATCCCGGGCGATTCCCAGTATCACCGGGCGGTCATTCATGTGAAACGGACAGGTGCGGATTTCCACAACAACGGTTTTGCCGTTTTTTGTGACCAGGGAGATCTCATCAGGCCCTGTTGACTTGCCCTGGATATTGTTTCCCAGAAGATCCCGGGCTTTTGGCATCTCATCAGGGGGCAGAATGCCCAGGGTGAGTAAATTTTTTCCAATAAAGGTTTTTCGGGATATGCCCATCAGCGTTTCAGCAGCCTGGTTCCCGTCAATAAAACTGCCTTCCAGATCGGTCAGGTACATGGCATCCGGGGCCACTTCAAATAATGTCCTGAACTGAAACTCGCTTTGTTTGAGCTTTGCTTCAACTTCTGACCGCTGCAGCATTTCTTCTGACAGTTTTTCATTGGCACGGGCAAGTGCCTCAGCCTGGCTGTGCACGGTTGCAGCAGAGCGGATCAGATGTTCCTGGAGCATGCCGGCACCCAGAATACTGGTGCCGGCCAGAAGGATGAAAACCCCGGCAGCGGTTATCCAGGAAACCAGGTGACCCGTGGTGGCAGGCATTCCCGGGGTTATGGGAAACATACCGTACACAAAACACAGGCCAGTTCCGATCAGAGAAACAAGGCACAGGCCCCCGACAAAAAGGCCGCTGCGTATTCCCAGCAAAACCGTTGCCAGCACAGTGATGGTTAAAAAAATTTCTATCCCTGCACCGGAAAATGAAAAATGCATCAGATTGAAAAAAGATATCACATACAGGCATCCCAGCATCACGCAGGCACTGAACACAAAGGGCAGGCGGGTGAAGGCCAGTGTGGCGGCAACCACCAGAAAATACAGGACGATGTATAATATCACACCGCCAATCTGGTTCAGTGCGATGGCTTCAAGACAGGCCATGACAAGTGCCGGCAGACCCAATATGGACAGGGCGATCAGCATGCCTTTGAGCAGCCTTGCGCGCATGGCAGACAGGGAATCAAGGGGATGGATTTGTGTCATTTGTATACCGGGTATTTTTGGGATCATGTGATAATCCAGTTAAAGTTATCTGCGGCCAGGATAATAGCAGAATTTTTTCCGGTGGGACAGGCAAAATTTGTAACAGCCCGGGGCCGTCGCATGTAACCACATCCTGTTCAGCTGCTTGATACCCGCCCCCTGAGGATGCCAGGTTTTCGATCGTTCTGTGCAGCACTCTGTCCCAAGCCCCGCCCCTGGTGGTGTCCTGTGCCCGGCCCGAGATCTGCGGGGGCCTGTTTGCATAAGAACAATGAAGTGCGGCAACCCGTTTTCTGGTTGAAAACCATCCCGGCATATTTTACCAGGCCCCCTCCGGCTCTGACGGTCCGTTCACAGGACACCACCAGGGGCTCCCCATAGAAGCGCACGCTACTATAGCAAATATTCAGAGCGAATCCCGCCTTGACAGACAGGGGCAGCTATCATATCTTAGTGTGTTATTTTTACAGGATAAAAACCATGATCAATACCCATGAGCAGGAAAAAAAACAGTTCATCCGGTTATTTCAGGAACAGGGACTGGACCGGTTTGATGAGCGGTTTCAGGTGCTTGAAGCTTTTTTAAAGCTGGACCATCACGTGACCAGGGCAGATATTTTGCGGCAGTTGGAAAAAGACGGCCACCCCCTGGATAGCGATTTTGTGTTTTCTTCCATGGAACATCTGTGCCGGTTCGGATTTGCCACCAAAGTTGAATTCGATCAGGAAGAAACCCTTTATGAGCACCGGCACATCGGTATTCATCATGACCATATGATCTGTACAAAATGCGGTACCATTCTGGAATTCAAAGATGAAGCTCTGGAAAAACAGCAAAAAAAAATTGCCCGGGCCTATGGGTTTCATATGCTCCAGCACCGCATGGAAATTTATGGCCTGTGCGCTGCCTGTATGGCCAAAAGACAAAAACTGGTCCCCTTGCACAAAGCCAAACAGGGAGAACGGCTGGAAGTGAAGCAGCTGGAAGCCGGCAAAAAAATGCAGCTGCGTATTTCTTCCATGGGCCTGAAAACCGGGGATGAGATTGAAGTGGTATCCAATGGATTCGGCGGACAGGTGGTGATTGCAGCAGGTGATAACCGCCTGGTCATCGGCAGCGGTATGGCCCAAAAAATTTGGGTGCAGCCGGTTGATACTTCCATGGACATGCAAAAAAACGGGAAAGCTGCTGTCGAGGCAGAGCCGGAAACGACAAGGGTATTGTTGTGTGATATGAAGGCCGGTCAGGAAGGCACCATTGTGCGGGTTTCCGGTGAAAGCACCCTGCGCCGGCGCCTGCTGGAGATGGGAATCAACCGGGGTACCCGGGTGTATGTGGAAAAATATGCACCCCTGAAAGACCCCATCGAACTGGTGGTCAAGGGCTATCATATCTCTTTGCGGGTGGAGGAAGCAGCCCATATCCTGGTTGAAAACGTAACAACCCGGGACAGCCGAACATGAAACAGGAACTGACGATTGCCCTGGCGGGAAATCCCAATTGCGGCAAAACAACCATTTTCAACAACCTGACAGGCGCCCGCCAGAAGGTGGGCAACTGGCCCGGGGTTACCATTGAAAAAAAAGAGGGATTTCTCAAGCACAGGCAATATTCTCTGCGGGTGGTGGATCTTCCCGGCACCTACAGCCTCACCCCGTTTTCCATTGAAGAAATAACCACCCGGGATTTTATCCTCCAGGGGAACCCGGATATTGTTGTCAGTATTATTGATGCATCCAATCTGGAACGAAGCCTGTTTCTGGCACTGCAGATCATGGAGCTGGGGTGTCCGGTGCTGTTTGTGCTGAACATGGCGGATATGGCCCGGGCCCGGGGTATCCGTATCAATGAAAAAAAATTATCCGCTCTGCTGGACGTCCCTGTGGTGTTCACGGTGGGCAATAAAAACAAGGGCACAGAGCAGCTGATTGAAGCGGCAATTGCAGAAAGCCTGGCCTTTGAAAAAGGAAAAAAATCCCGGGTTATCCGGTATGGCAATGAAACAGAAGCCTGCATAAACCAGGTGGAAACCCTGATTTCCGAGGCCCGGGCAATAAAAGACGATACCCTGGTCCGCTGGCTTGCCATCAAACTGCTGGAAGACGATGCCATTGAAAAACAAAAGATTCTGGACCGCCTGCCCCGGGATGGGCAAAAAATCCTTGATGCGGCACAAAAATGCCGCGACCGGATGTTTGAACTGTTCCAGGATGATTTTGAAATTGTGCTCACCGAAGACCGGTACGGGGTGATAGCCGGCATACTCAAGGAAACCGTCACCAATACAGCCATAAAACGCATCGACATATCCCGGAACATTGATCTGGTTTTAACAGACCGTTTTCTGGGGATTCCGGTCTTTATTTTTTTCATCTGGGCCATGTTCCAGACCACTTTTACCCTGGGGGCCTATCCCATGGCCTGGATTGAGTCTGCAGTGGGATCTTTAAGTACATGGCTGGATCATCTTCTGCCGGCATCCCTCTTCAAATCAATGCTTTTGGACGGCATTGTAGCAGGCATCGGATCGGTGATCATATTTCTTCCCAATATCCTGATTCTGTTTTTCTGTATCGCCCTGTTTGAAGATACCGGTTACATGGCCAGGGCAGCCTTTCTCATGGACCGGGTTATGCATACTGCAGGGCTTCATGGTAAATCCTTTATTCCCATGCTCATGGGATTTGGGTGCAACGTGCCCGCCATCATGGCAGCAAGAACCCTGGAGCATCAGAAAGACCGGATTCTTACCATTCTGATGACCCCGTTCATGTCCTGTTCCGCCCGGCTGCCCGTGTATATTGTTCTGGCGGGCAGTTTTTTCGCCCACAGGGCCGGCACAGTCATTTTTTGTCTCTACGCTGCCGGGATTATCATTGCCATTGTTTCCGGGCGAATATTGCGGACCCTGTTTTTTAAAGGAGAAGATGCCCCGTTTGTCATGGAACTGCCCCCTTACCGCATGCCCATGCTCAAAAGCCTTCTTATCCATATGTGGGACAGAAGCAAAATGTTTCTGCGCAAAATGGGGGGGGTGATTCTGGTGGGGTCCATCGTGATATGGGTGTTGTCCAGTTTTCCCAAAGATATCGAATTTGCAAAAGATTACCAGGCATTGCAGCAGGATGTGAAAACCCGGTTCAGCCGCGTCATTGAAAAGGCTGAACCAGATCAGAAAGCCATTTTGCAGCAAAAACTTGCCCTGGAATTACAAAAGATTCAGACCCGAAAAGAGCAGGAACGGGTATCCAAATCCTATATCGGCAGGTTGGGCCATGCACTGGAACCGTTGTTTGCACCCATCGGCATTGGATGGCAGGCCAGCGTCGCCCTTGTCACCGGGTTTGTGGCCAAGGAAGTGGTGGTCAGTACCATGGGCGTACTCTACGGGGTAGGCGATAACGGGGGCCAGGCCCTGAGCCGGGCATTGAAGCAGTCAGGCATGACCCCGTTGTCTGCTTTGTCCATGATGGTGTTTGTTCTGCTGTACGTACCGTGCTTTGCTACCGTGGCGGTGATTTACAGGGAAGCCTCATTTAAATGGGCCTGTTTTAACATTATTTATACGACAGCGGTTGCATGGACCCTGTCCTTTCTGGTATATCAGACAGGAATGATGTTACAAGGATGAGGTAAAAACGGAGGTTGTGCATGAATGCAAAGCGGTACATAAAGCGATCCAGTATAACAATAGTGTTTCTTGCAGTTTTTTATCTGATTGCCGGTGGTGCAGGTGCTGCCGAGCGGGTGGTAGTCAAGAGCAGTATTGCCAATATGCGGTCAGGGCCCGGCACCAATTATGAGGTTCTCTGGCAGGTGGAAAAATATCACCCGCTTCTTGTGAAGGAAAAAAAAGGCAAATGGGTAAAAATACAGGATTTTGAAGATGATATGGCATGGATTCATTCTTCTCTTCTGACAGGCATGGAAGGGGTTATTACCATTAAATCCAAGTGCAATGTCCGTTCCCGGCCTACCACAGACAGCCAGGTCCTGTTTACTGTTGAAAGGGGGGTTCCCTTTAAGGTGATAAAGCGCGAGGGCAACTGGATACGTATTGCGCATGCAGATGGTGAAAAAGGATGGATTTACAAAACGCTTGTCTGGTAATGTGGTTAAAAATTTAAAAAAATAAGGTGAATGAATGGCAAATCAAGGCATTTCCAATGAGCGCAGAAAAGAACTGGAACAACTGGATCCGTTGCAGAAAAATATTTTTAAGGCCATGGCCTATGCCGGGATCTACAAAAAACCATTGTTGCTGATCCTGGGAGCGGTGGTGCTGGCAGCCGTGGTATTTATCGGTATCATAACCAGCTTCCAGCGATCTGAAAACAAGGCTTCCCATTTGGTTGCCGAGGCTACCGGCCGCTATAAACGACTGGCTGATGACCCCCAAAAAGCATACCAGAATGTTAAGGATAGTTTTGAGACTGTATTGAACGAATATGCCAATACCGATGCCGGCAAAATGGCACGGATAACATATGCAGGCATATGTATGGATGCAGGTGAATATGACAGGGCCGGCGTGCTTTATGAAGAGGCGTTGGAAAGTTTTGGTGACCAGGCTGCCATGCATAATTTTCTGCTTTCTTCCCTGGGACATGTATGGCTGGCAAAAAACGATCTGGATCGGGCAGAAATCTATTTTCAACAGATTGAAACAGGAACATCAGATCTGCTCAAGGATGAATCACGGTTTGTTCTGGCCCAGATTTATGCAGCCAAACAGAAATTGGATGCAAGTCAAAAGATGTATGAAAAGCTGGTTAAAGAAAACCAGGAGTCCATGTACGCAGGCCTTGCCCGGGCAATGGCGGCAAAAGAAAAATAGATTGTGGCCCTGATGTGATCACCAACTAAAAAAGATGAAAAAATTAACCTGTGGTTAACTTCTGGGTCCGGATAATTCTTTGTCCAGATTGTATTTTTTTAATTTCTGATTCAGACCGCTTTTGCCGATACCCAGGATCTGCGCAGCTTTTGTCTGCACATTCCCGGATATATGCATGGCCCGCTGGATCATGCGTTTTTCAACAGCTGAAAGGGTTTCAGCCAGGCCCACCCCTTCGGGTATTCCCTCCAGATCAAGGGTGCTGCCCGGTGTCTTCCGGATCTGGGGAGGCAGGTCTGCAGGGATTATGAGCTCGTTGGAGGCAAGAATTACACACCGCTCGATGACATTTTCCAGCTCCCTTACATTGCCGTGCCAGGGATGGTCACACAGGATCTGCGCAGCGTCCCTGCTGATGCCGTTGACCTGGCTGACAGATCCGGATTCCCGGGTAAATTTCTGGATAAAATGGTTCATCAGCAAAGGGATGTCTTCCTGACGTTCCCGCAAAGGAGGGATCACCGCCTTTACAACATTCAAACGGTAATACAGATCCTCTCTGAAATTTTTTTTTGCAATCTCATCTTCAAGGATTTTGTTGGTGGCTGCAATAAGACGAAAGTCAACAGGAATGGGCGCGGTGCCCCCCACCCGTTCAATGGTTTTTTCCTGCAGGACCCGCAGCAGTTTCACCTGCAGGGGCATGGGCAGTTCCCCGATTTCATCCAGAAACAACGTCCCTTTGTCCGCCAGTTCAAACCTGCCTTTTTTCATGGCAGCCGCACCGGTGAATGCCCCTTTTTCATGGCCGAACAATTCGCTTTCCAGCAGAGATTCTGCAAAGGCGGCACAATTGACTGCCACCAGGGAATTGTCTTTTCGGGGGCTGTTGTAATGAATCGATCTGGCCACCAGTTCCTTGCCGGTGCCGCTTTCTCCTTCTATAAGGACAGACGCATTGGTGGGGGCCACTTTCCGGATTATTTCATACAGTTTCTGCATGGGCTTGCTTTTGCCGATGATATTGCCGAAATGATACCGGGTCCGGAGGGCATCCCTGAGGCGGGCGTTTTCCTGGACAATCCGGTACATGGATATGGATTTGGCGATATGGGCAATCAGGGTTTCATTTTCAAAGGGTTTTAAAATAAAGGTATAGGCACCTTTGTGCATGGCCTCTACTGCTTTTTCCACACTGCCGAATGCCGTCATGATGATGACCGGCAGTTCAGGCGTGATTTCCTTGATTTTTTCCAAAAGATCAATGCCGGTCATTCCCGGCATTTTAACATCTGTCAGAACCAGGTCAATGACCTGGGATTTTAACAGATCCAGGGCTTCCATGCCGCTGGCTGCGGTGAAAGAGGCGTATCCTTCCTCCTGAAGGACTTCACTTAAAACAACCCGGTAGTGTTTTTCATCATCAACAATTAATATGGTTTCCATGGTGTTACTATCCTAAATCGGCAGGACAATGTCAACAACAGCACCAGATGGTTGTGCATTGGAAATGCTGATGCTGCCGCGATGGGCTTCTATGATATTTTTGACAATGCCCAGCCCAAGTCCGGTACCGGTGTCTTTGGTGGTAAAAAAAGGTGTCCATAATTTTTTTTGTACATCTTCACCAATGCCGCTTCCATTATCTGCAAAGGAAATATATAAATGCTGTACATCAAACCAGGTGGTAATAGTAACAGTGCCGTTTTTACCCACAGCCTGAAAACTGTTGAGCAGTATATTTAAAAAGGCCTGGTAAAGCATGTCCTGATCTGCCTGTATATCGGGTAAATTATGGTGATATGCCTTTATAATGGTAATATTTTGCTCCTGAATCCGGGGTTCAAGAAAGGACAGATTCTTTTCAACCACATCTGTAATACTGCAGGGATGCAGATTCGGGTGCTTGGGTTTGGCAAAATCCAGAAAATCAGTAATGATATTATTCAGTCTCCGGGATTCTTCTATGATAATATCCGGTATATTGGAGTCGGTATTGAATTTGGCCATTTTCTTTTTCATCAGCTGGGCCGAGCTTTTGATGATACCAAGGGGATTTCTGATTTCATGGGAAACACCGGCTGTCATTTCTCCGATGGCGGACAAATGCTCTGCCTGCCGCAGCTTTTCTTCCAGGCGGAGACGCTCTTCCGCCCTTTTTTCGATGATTTTTTCCCCGTGCTTTACAACGAATCGCAGCACCAGAAATAAGATCGCCATCACTGCGGCACAGGAAGTAACAATAAGTCCCTGTAATTTGAACACCTGCTGGTAATCATGGGAAATATCCCGGACAATTTCTATGACGCCTATGACGGATTTTTCTTCCAACCGCGAAAGCTGCATTTCCTGTACCAGGGGGGCAAAGGTAACAATTTTGGTTTCCTGGGGAAACCAGAAAAACAGTTCAAGAAAGCTGCCTTTCTGGATCAATTTGGATGTGGTCTGTTTTTGCATGGCTTTTTCATACAGAACACCGCCGGCATTTTCTTCGCCGACCCGGCTGTCATCAAAGCTGTAACCGATAATGTTGTCAGTGCCGTAGATATTGACCATTTCTACATGGAAGCTGTGCAGAGTGGAGGTGATCACCGCATCTAAAAGCCTGTGTTGTTCAGGCTCACGTAATTTTATTTCCCCGTATTTAAAGGCGACAGGTGCGGCGAATCTTAAAAAGATCTGGTGGTTCAGATTTTCCACAAGCAAAGAATTGTACTCTTTGCTTTTTTCCAAAAGAAGATTTCGGACCCAATGGGCATTCAGTGCCGCGATCATAATAGTGGCGGCCAGCATGACAATCAGGCTGGAGAAAGTAAATGCCTTGACCAGAATAAATGGTCTGCCCCCCTGAATATTGGATTGTTCTTGGAAGGTTTTTTTCACAGTTATCCTTATTTTGGGTAATAATTTTCATATTTATTTTGTTTTTGGGTTTGACAAACCCATATATATGGTTTATTCAGATAAAAACTACACGATAATACTTGACTTTCCAAGTAGATCGTATCAGATTATAGTAATATTGGTGCAGGTTATCAACCTAAAAAATTATGAAGCAGGCTGCCTGAACATTGCACACAATAATAAATCTGAAGGGGTAAGGATGAACGCCTATGGTGTTTAGTAAAAAAGATCATCTTGTGGGTCTAGATATCGGGTCTTCCTTCATCAAGGTCGCTGAGCTTCAGATATCCCAAAAAAAGAAAACCCTTAAAAAATTCGGTATGGTGCCACTGACACCCGGAGCGATTGTGGAAGGCCGGATCATGGACATGGAAGCAGTTGCCCAAACTATCCGCAGTTTGTTCCGGTCCCAGAAAATACGAAAAAAAGATGTTGCCATTTCAACCGGGGGCCATTCTGTGGTAATCAAGACCATAAATACTGCCAAAGTACCGGAAAAAAATCTTCAGGAGACGATAGTAGCAGAGGCAGAACAATATATTCCCTATGACATGGAGGATGTCAATATCGACTACCAGATTCTGGGGGAAAGCCGGTTTGCTCCGGATCAGATGAATGTACTTCTGGTGGCTGTTAAAAAGGACCTTGTGGCTGAATACATGGAATTGACTGCCAGCGCAGGCCTGAATGCCAAAATTATTGACGTGGATACCTTTGCTTTGCAAAATATTTATGAAACACTGCCCGGACAGGGTGCACAAGATATTGTCCTTTTAGTGGATGTGGGGGCATCAAAGACATCCCTCAATATTCTCAAGGAAAATACCTCCATGATGATGCGGGATAATGATTCCGGCACCCACCAGATTATCGAGGAAATATGCACCCGGTTTGAAACAGATATCCAGGAGGCTGAAAAAATAATGCAGGGCCCGTTGGAAAAGGCACCTGACCCGGAGGCTGTGACAATGATTTTAGATGAAGTTGCCAATACCTGGTGTTCAGAAATCTGTGAAGTGGTTAATACGTTTCAATCCAATGCCAATGACACCCGGGTCACCAAAGTTGTTTTGAGTGGCGGGGGATCCTATGTCCCGGGATTTGCGGATAATCTTGGATCAGAATTGGATGCAAAAGTGGTTACCATTTCGCCTTTTGAAGGATTGCATCTGGAGGGAAAAAAATTTTCTCCTGCATTCATATCCCGGGTCAGCCCCCAGGCTCCCATTGCACTGGGCCTTGCCCTGCGACGGGTGGACGATAAATGATACGCATAAATTTATTGCCTTTCAGGCTGGCCAGAAAAAGGGAGAATATCCGCCGGCAGGTGTCCGTATTTTTTCTGACCATACTTTTGCTCCTGGTCGGGTTGACCTGGTATACGCTGGGGATAAAAAAAACCATTGATGAAAAACGGCATGAAATTGATCGTGTAAATGCGCAAATTGCCATTTACAAGGAAAGGGCTGACAAGGTTACCGAGATCCAAAAACGGCTCAAAATTCTTGAAGACAAATTAGAAATAGTTGCATCCCTCAAGCTGAAAAGAGATGAGCAGCTGATGCTGCTGGAGGATCTACAGGTACGCCTGGTACCTGAACAGATGTGGATTGAAAGCCTGGATGCTGATGAAACAACCGTAACATTGACCGGCATTGCTTTTGATAATCCCACCATCGCAAATTTCATGAAACGTCTTGAAGCCTCAACGCTTTTCCAGGAAATTGATCTCAAACAAACCAGAATCAAAAAATTTGACGAAGGGACCAGCTTGAAAGCGTTTGAACTGAAATGTTTGAAACGGTCTGCCGCCCCTGAAACTTCTGCAAAGGGTAAATAATGGCTGAAGAAATAAAAAACAGCAGAACACATAAGATAAAAAAGCAGATTGCAGCAGGTTTTGAACGTGTGGGTAAGTTGACCCGGCTTCAGCGTTTTCTTATCTGCCTTCTCACCGTTGCCTTAATAGGGGGCACCTATTATTATTTCATTTTTATGCCGGAACATAAAAAATTGCAGCAGGTTACAAAAATATTAGAAACCCAGTCCAAAAAACTGCAAGTGGTTAAACGGCAGGCCAGTGATCTGAAAAAATGGGAAACAAAAATGCAGGAAGTGGAACAGGAATTTTACGTTGCCACAAGGGCCCTGCCTGATAAAAAAGAACTGCCGACCCTTTTGACAGAAGTATCTGTTGCCGGCAGCAATGCAGGGCTTACATTTTTGCTTTTTCAGCCGAATCCAGCCGTCAACAAAGAATTTTATATGGAAATCCCTTTGTCCATGAAAGTTGAAGGCACGTATCTCCAGATGGCAGATTTCTTTTTTCAGGTCTCCAGATTGAACAGGATTGTCAATATAAATAAAATCTCCATGAAAAAGAACAAAACCCTCTCAGGTATAATAGATATGAGCTGCAATGCTGTGACCTATATGTTTGTGGAAGAGGCCGCCCAGGAGTCAAAACCAGACAAAAAGAAAAAGAAAGGCAGGAAAGGCTGATTTAAGAAATTATGAAAAATCAGGAAAATAAATGGATTTTACTTGTCTGTATGGTGCTTTTGCTGCTGGTGGCAGGGTGTAAGGAACCACCGGTGGAAAAATCGGAAAAACCCGCATCCCCTGTGGTTTCGAGGGCCATACCCCAGCAGCCGGTGCAAAAAGCTATAGAACCTGAAAATGCGGTATCGCCTGAAACATCTTTGCCTGCACAAAGTGGCCTTACGCCAGAAATATCCGGTAATCCTGAACCAGCTAAGGAAAAAAAATCCACAGAATCTGATAAAAAAGAGCAAAATGACCGCAAAAAAGCGTCACAACAGGTACCGGAAACAGGGATAAAACAAAACATTACCCAGACCGATGTCGTATTAGAAATCAGTGACAGCATTGGATACGTGGCCAAAAGCAGGGTAGACCCGTTTATGCCCTTAATTCAGGAGAAAAAAGAAATACCCGCCCCGGAAATCCAAAAGCCGGATAAACCCCAGCGGGTTTTAACTCCCCTGGAAAAAATGGAGTTGAGTCAGATAAAACTGGTTGCAGTAGTGATCATGGAGGACCGCAAAATAGCCATGGTTGAGGAAGCAACCGGAAAAGGTTATGAAGTGGGTATTGGCACCTACATGGGGAAAAATCAAGGAAGGGTCATTGACATCACCTTTGATACCATTGTTGTAAAAGAAATTGTAACAGACTACAAGGGCAACCAGATTGAACGTCTCCAGGAAATAAAAATTCATAAAAAAGACAGTGGGGAATAATATGTTTGTTTTTCAGTTTTACAAGATTAATTATCGGGTTCTGGCCAGTATTCTCATACTGGCTGCAGCAATGGTGACCGGATGTAATTCCCTGAAAACTGAAACCCCTGAGCCAGTGGATGCAAGTGCCCGGGAAGATCCCCGGGTCAGGCCGGCCCAAACTCTGGGCAACCAGATCCATGCCGTTGAAGTTGAATTCCTGGATAATCATATTGGTGTTCGTATTAAAGGCAAACACAAACTGGCCTATACTTCCATCAAGCAGGACTTTCCATTTGGTGTGGCCATTTATCTGCCTGAAACCGGAATCGATCCGGATTTCATATCCCCGGGCGCTGTGGAAGATCCTGTGGCATCCATCCGTACGGTGTATGCTGACCAGAAACAGACAACAGCCAAAGTTGAAATTCTGCTGAATCAGGATATTCCCTACGAAGTTAAAGAACATGGGAATGATCTGCAGGTGGTTCTGTTCACGGACCAAACCGGGGCGGATCATCCTTCACAGGATTCAGTATCGCCAGCAGGTAAAACTGCAGACGCAGACCCCGGCCCGCAGAAACTATCCGTAAAAACCTCTGCTGTGAAAGAAACCATGGCATCAAAACCGGTTGTTTCCCGCCAGCCAGCGGTGATGACCGATATCGGGTTCAACATAACTGAATCCGGCCACGCAGACATTCAGGTGGAGACCAGTTATCCGGTGCAGTATGAAACCATATGGCAAAGTGAAAACAAACTGTATTTAAAACTGTTCAATACCAGGATACCTGAGCACCATCAGCGGCCGTTGCTGACAAAATATTTCAAGGCTGCTGTTGAACGGATACTGCCCGGACCGGGCACAGACAACAGCCAGGATGCGGAAATTGAAATCATGATCAGGGAAAAAGTTCCGTTTCGGGTTGTCCAGGATCAGCGCCGGATTTCACTGCGGTTTGATCCTGCCAGTATTGAACCGCCCCGGTTTAAAAAAGCGGCACAGCCTGTACACATGCTTCAGACAGATAAAAAAAAGCTGCCAGAGGATGGAGGTGCTGCATCGGGTATAAGGCCGATAGTTACAGCACTGGTTGAACAACCTTCACAACCTGAGCTGTCTTTGGTGGAGAACTGGAAGGCTGTTTTGGGTTTGGATGAACCCGAATATACCGGGGAAAAAATCAAGCTGGATTTTTATGATACAGATATAAAAAATGTTTTTCGCATACTCAGAAGTGTCAGTGGCTTGAACTTTGCGATAGATAAGGATGTACAGGGAAAAGTTACCATGACGCTGGAAAAGCCCATTCCCTGGGATCAGGTCCTGGATCTGGTTCTGAAAATGAACGGGCTGGGTAAGAAAATGGAAGGAAATGTGATACGTATTGCCACTGTCCAGACCCTGAAACAAGAAGAGCAGGACCTTCAGGATGCCATTGCTGCAAGAAAAAATGCCCTGGAACAGAAAAAAAGCCTGGAACCACTGGTAACTGAATATATTCCCATAAATTATTCCGATGCCCAGGCAGATATTCAACCCCATATTGCTTCTCTTCTTACGCCGGACAGAGGTAATATTTCTGTTGATCAGCGCACCAATATGATCATTGTCACCGATACCAGAGAGAAGGTCGACCAGATCCGGGAGATGATTTTTCGTCTTGATACTGTCACCCCACAGATTATGATTGAGGCCAGAGTGGTGGAGGTGACCAAGGATTTTTCCAGAAGCATTGGAATAGGATGGGGACTTACCAATGATGCGGCAATTTCTTCAGGGTTTGTAAATGATACGAATGTGTCGGTGAATAACCCTTCCGGCACCGGGATTACCGGAGATTTTTCTTTTTTCCGGCTGTTCGGCTCTTCCAGTATGGCCTTGAACGCCAAACTCGCAGCATCAGAAGCCCAGGGGGATGTCCGGATTGTTTCCTCGCCACGCATACTGACTTTGGATAACAAAAAAGCCAAAATCAAACAAGGGGTGGAATTTGCCTATCTGGAACGGGATGATGCAGGCGGCTCCTCCGTAAAATTTAAAAATATAGATCTGCTCCTGGAGGTGACCCCCCACGTGACCCCGGACAAGCGTATTTCCATGCGGGTTTTTCTGACCAAAAATGATATTTCCAGCATTACGGCCTCAGGTGCCCCAACACTGGCCACCAATGAGACTGAAACCGAACTGCTGGTGAACAATAATGATACCGTGGTCATAGGCGGCATCGTCAAAACCACAAAAAATCGTGATGTAGACGGTCTGCCGTTTCTGACAGGAATTCCCATTCTGGGAAATATGCTTTTTGGCACCACCCAGAAACAAGACAACAGAAATGAGCTGCTGATTTTTCTGACCCCTTCCATTGTACAATTGGAACAGAAACGCAACATCAGCCAGTCTGATAATTAATCCAGGTCAGACAGCCTTTTTCTGGCTGTCTGACCCAGTTCTGAATTTTCGTCGCTATACTGGCGTACCTTTTTCCAGGATTGTCTGGCCTGGGCTATTTGCCCCCTGATTTCATGGGCCCGGGCCAGGTCTGCGTGTAGAATAGCGCTGTCTGGAATTCTCCGAAGGCGGTTGGAAAGAAACGCTATGGCCTCATCCACCTGCTGGCTGTCAAGATACACCAGGGCCAGGCCGTGGGTGGCTGCCACAAAGCCGGGTGCTTCATCCAGGGCCTGGGAAAAAAAATATTCCGCCTGGTTGTAATCCTGCTTTCCCAGATATGCCCATCCCAGGTTGGAAAGCGGATACTGGGGCGTTGGATACAAAAGATCTTCCAACACTTTTTTAAATGCTGAGATGGCCGTGTCCCATTTTTTCTGGCGCAGAAAAGCTGCCCCGAGATTATTGAGCGCTTCAGTATAATCAGGTTTCAGGGCCAGCGCTCTTTTAAAAGATGTCACAGCAAGATCATCGCGTTTTTTCCCCATATAGGCAAGCCCCAGGCTGTTGAGCAGATACGGGTCATCGGGGGTCATTTTGCGTGCATCCAGCAGTTTTGACAGGGCTGCGGTGTAATCTCCCTGCAGCAAAAGGGCTTCTCCTTGAATTTTAACCGCCTCTGCCAGCCCGGATTCCTTCTGGGACAACCTGGTGGAACTGGTGCAGGCAGGCAGCAAAAAGCCAAGCAAAACTATCCAAATCAGATATTGCTTCATGGTTTATCCTATGAACATTGATGGTTTGCCAAATCTATTATTTCAGGTGAATATACCGGATCTGCTCTGTTTGTAAAAATGTACCGGCACTGGGGGGCAAAGGATACAGGGAAACAAAAACACGGTCCGGCAGCAGTTCCGCATACAGGCCTTCTAAGGTTTCCACCTTTTCCTGATGGCTGAATGAGGGATTTTCCCAGATTGCGTAGCCTAAAGCAGACAGCAGGAGTCGGACCTGATCCTTCCAGGACTGATTCGGAGAAAAGGATAATATATCAAATCCCATGTTCTGGATACTGGTTATTCCTGTGCCATAGATATCTCCGAAATTAACCAAAATATCCGGTCCGGCATCCGGTTTTATCCGTCCGAATACAGCGGACATGGAAATATTGTTCACAAAAAACTGTATTTTTTCTTCAGAAAAAAAGGTAAACGGTGTTCCTGACAGTATGTCCGGAATATTTTTCCGAATCAAAGCAGGTGAAACCTGTTTTTGGTCCCTAAAGCGGGCCTTCTGGATGGCCGCCTGGATTTGTTCGGTTTTTGCATGCTTCCAGTGAGACCTGACGGTCTGGACCAGTTTTTTATCCAGTATATAACCTGTCCGGTTATCCGGAAAAAGCAGAATTTTTTCACCATGGTCCCTGGTTTCGATGAGCGGGGTCTGGGAAAGATTCAACCAGATTTCATTCTTACCGTTTTTTGCCGGAAAATACATTTTTCCCTGGTGGAGCAGGGTGCCTTTGATCAGGGCAGCGTATCGTTTCAACTGCTGGATCTGGTAAGCTGAAATATCTGCCAAAGTATTTTCAGGTTCATGAACTTGGGGTATATCCTGGGTCTGCATAACCGCTTGTACCCGGTCAGCGTTTGCCAATGGTTTGCCATGGGTGAGAAAAGATGAAAACCAGGGCTGAGACAAAATAGCGGGTTTTGGTATACGCACCTGGGTACCCTGATAAACCACATGGATATTTTTGATATCAGGGTTCAGGCGGTAAAATAACATACGGCCTTCCCGGGTAACCCCACCGCCTTTTTTTAAAAAAGGCTTATCCAGAATATCAGAAACCGTGTCCCCGGGCTGGATGGTATGTTCACTGACATATGGTGTCACATCAAAAGAGGCCGGCAGATGGGAAAATTCCACCACCGGCACTGCCACCATACCGGTATCATCAGAGGCATACGCCTGCCTATTTACCATTTTCAGGGGGATGAGAATCCGGATTCCCGGTGATATGGTATCAATATTGCTGATTCCGGGGTTGATTTTTTTGAAAATAGAAATAAACAAGGGGAAATCCTGTTCAGAAATTTCGCCTTTCTGACGGAAAATTTTATAGAGCCAGTCATCTTTTTTAACTGTGTAGGGTTCGCACAGGACAGCCTGGTTTTCATGGGTGATTATGGCGTAATTTTTCAGGGAGGTTTTTACCCCGCTTGCAGCCGGACTGCCCGGATACCATATAAAAACTGCAGGCAGGCAGACGGCAATTATTGCCTTTTTAAAGCGATGAAAATCCATCATTCAGCAGATGATAAGTGCATTTTATGTGCTATTTTCCCGGATATTTCCGCAATAAATTGTGCAAATTCCGGTTTTCCCAGCCGTTTTTCCTGGGAGGGTACAAGATCCGGGTTGTCCGGCATGATCAGTTCCGGCAGGTTCATGCGGTCCGGGTCCGGTACGATATGATAGGCGTCTGGGATCTGGTTTTTGAAGTACAGGTCCTGGAATTCAGAAAATTTAATGGCATGGGCGGTTGCGTTCAACACAGCGGTTTCATCAGAAGACACCAGATCCATGGCCCGGGCCTTTACTAGACCGGCCAGACATTCTCCGCCCTGGGTACAGGCGATATGACCATTCTGGTTGGCGGTGAGTTGCCAGTCCATGATGGCCTGCTCTGTTACCTGGACAAAAAACACATTGTCATGTCCTGATTCCCGGTTGTATTCTTTGGCAATGGCAACCACCCGGGGCATGGACACAGGATTGCCTATCATGGCAGCCTGGGCCACACTGGGCTTTGTATCCACAGGGGAAAATATCCGTTTTGATTCATCCGGCTCCAGATAGTATTGATATACCGGGTCTGCATGCTCTGACTGCACACCGATGATTTTGGGCAGCTGGTTGATGATACCGGCCGTAAAAAATTTGAGGAACCCGTTCATGATGGCGGAGATATTACCGGCATTGCCGATGGGAACCACCACCACCTTGCGGGCCATATCCCAGTCAAAATCCTGGGCGATTTCATAGGAATAGGATTCCTGTCCCAGAATCCGCCAGGCATTTTTGGAATTGAGCAGCACCACGGAATATCTGGTGGACAGATGTTCCACTATTTTCATGCAGTCATCAAACACACCAGGTATTTCAAACACACTGGCACCGCTGCCCAAAGGCTGGGACAGCTGTTGAACCGTGACTTTTTTGTGGGGCAGAAGCACGGCCGATTTTATCAAAGGTCTCAGGTAAGAGGCATACAATGCCGCTGCTGCAGAGGTGTCCCCGGTGGATGCACACACCGCAATGACATCTGAAACCAGCCCCTGGTCAAGGAGAAATTTGATGCTGGAAAGGGCGGAAGCCATGCCCCGGTCCTTGAACGAGGCACTGGGATTCTGGCCGTCGTTTTTAAAATAGAAATGCAGCCCCACCTTTTCTGTAAGAAAACCGGATGCCTCCACCACAGGGGTGTGGCCTTCTCCCAGATAGATAATGGATTCCAGGGGAATCACCGGACCGATGAATTCATGGTACCGGTAAATACCCTTGAGAGCGGGCATTTTCAGCATCCTGCGATAGTCGAATATCTGCTGCCAGGTTGTCCCTTCGATTTTATGGAGATCTTCCTGGTTCCGGTTATGGAGCATCAGGACA
>JAABSS010000250.1 GCA_011390235.1 Desulfotignum sp. | reverse complement strand
GGCCCGCTTCCCAGATCATTTTTGTGGACACCCCCGGGATACACAAAAGCACCAGCCTTCTCAATAAGCGGATAGTGGACCAGGCCCTGCAGGCAGTGGCGGATGTGGACCTTATCCTGTTCATGGTGGATACGGTTTCCCGCAATTTTTCAGCAGAAAAACAGATTGTTGCACAACTGCACAAGGCGGAAAAACCGGTTATCCTGGCATTGAACAAGGTGGATGCCGCGAAAAAGGCAGATCTTTTCACGCTGGTGGAAAAATTTACCCCTGTTTTTGATTTCAAGGCGGTGATACCCATATCAGCCAGGCAGAATATCCAGGTGGCACAGCTTATGGATGAGGTGGAAAAACATCTGCCCGCAGGCCCGCGGCTGTATCCTGAAGACACGTTTACCGATGTTTCCGAAAAATTCATGGTCAAGGAAATTATCAGAGAAAAGGTATTTCGCCTCACCGGCATGGAAATTCCCTATTCTTCCGCCGTGACCGTGGATGCCTTTGATGTGGAAAAAAAACTGATCGTCATCCATGCCAGCATCCATGTGATACGCAGTTCGCAAAAAGGTATTATCATCGGCAAAAAAGGATCCATGCTGTCTAACATCGGCTCCCGGGCCAGAATGGACATGGAAAAAATGCTGGGAAAAAAGGTCCTGCTCAAGCTGTTTGTAAAGGTGACCAAAGACTGGGTGAGCAACCAGCGGATCCTGGATGAGTTCGGATATTAGATGAGTTCGGGTATTAAAAGATGATGGACAATTCTTTTTTATGCATGGATGACATTTTTGTTAAAAAAGAGCGGGAAAAGGCCAGAAAGCTGCGCAACAGTCAGTGGTGGAAGCGCAAACGTTCTTCCGGTGTCTGCCATTATTGCAGCAAAACCTTTGCCCCTTCTGAACTGACCATGGACCATATCATCCCCCTGGTGCGGGGAGGCAGGTCGGAAAAATTCAATCTGGTTCCCTGCTGCAAAGCCTGTAATACAAAAAAAAAGCAGCTTCTGCCCTGCGAGTGGCAGGCCTATATGGAAACGCGCAGCCCATAAGGGAAACGCGCAGGCCATAAGGGAAACGCGCAATTCATAAGGCATCGAAAAAAGACGGCGCTTTTTTCGATGCCTGTTACTGCAAACACTGTTACTGTAAACCAGTGCGCAGGAATTTATTTTTTGCTGCAGAGTCTGTGAATGGTTTGTGCGTGCCATTCTCCCCGGCCGGAGAATGTGGGCTGTCCCAGTTCCACCAGATGTTTGGCGATCTGGTCATAGGTGGCATTTTGCTTTCGCATGGTCTGGATAATATCCATCACTTTTTCCCTGGGAAGCACAGAAGTGCCGGCAGATACTTCAGCAGACGGGCTTTTGGCAGCCACGGGTTTTTTGCGTTTTCTGATAACCCGGCGGATGGTTTTTTTCTCTGGATCAGCCGGGGTTAAAATATCTTCCGGGAAAAAATCTTTTTCAGCTGTCTTCCGGGTTTGCCGGGGTACAGGCTGATCCACAGCCGGTTCTGTCCGGGCTGTAACAGTCTGCTCCACTGGTTCTTTCACCTGTTGCAGGTTTTCATCCCTGGTTTCAGATACCAATGGTGCATCGCTGCGGGTCTGCGGGTTCATGCTCAGTTGGGTCAGAATACGTTCAATGGCAAATGCCTGACGTTCCATCATATCAGCGGTTCTTTCCTGCACCGTTGTTAGATATTCCTGGTTTTTAACCAGGATTTCAACATGGTTGGTCAGGTTTTCAATGGCATCTGCCAACAGGGTCATGCCGGGATCTTCCGGTGGCATCTGGTTCCCCATGGGGCCTGCCGGCATGGGCTGGCGTTTCATGTTGGGGTTTCTGGTGTTCGGGTATCCGTTCCCGTAGGAAGGAAATCTGGCGTTGTTGTTGTATTGATAAGAATTGTCATAATTTTTGCGGGTTTTGGGGGTCCGTTGTTTGTTGTCAGCCTGTCCGTTGCGAAGGCTTTGTAAAAAATCGTTCATTTAACTCATACGCTCCTTGGAAATTTTTGGTGTTTTCGGCCATGGCTATAGCCTGACATTCGTAAGATTCTAATTTTTAAAATTTTGTATAGCTACATTGGTTTCGAAAAAATTCGAACAATGCCATTGATGTAAAACGTCTCTAATAAATGCTGCATTTTTCCGCCTTTGTCAAGACATTTTTGCGATTTTTTCGTCTTGCGACCTCGAAGGTTTCTTTTCGCTGGCAGAACACACCATATTGTTGAGGCGATATTCATATGCCCGGATAAGTGCCAGGGTAGCGCTTTTTGAGGGTATCCGGGATAATTGCTTTCGAAAAACCGCACATCCGGGCAGGCCTTTTACAAACCAGGGCAGTCTGCCCCTGAGCATTTTGCAGGCAGGATCTTCCCCGAAATGGTCCACATACAGATGGATGAGCCGCTCCATTTTCCGGAAGATGTCGGATGCAGATATCTCTTTGCAGCTGCCATACGTTAAGAAAGATTCCACCTGATTGAGAAGAAAGGGGTTGGCCATGGCTGCCCGGCCAATCATCACCGCATCGCATCCGGTCTGGTCCATCATGCTTGCGGCATCCTGCACCGTATGAATATCACCATTGCCGATAACCGGTATGGATATCTGTTTTTTGACCTGCCTGATGAGATGCCAGTCTGCAGTTCCTTTAAATCCCTGGGTTGCCGTACGCGGATGCACGATGAGGGCATCCACGCCCTGATCCTGGGCAATCTTTGCCAGGACGAGGGCCTGAGAACCCGATCGGTCCCAACCGGATCTGATTTTGATGGTAAACGGCAGGCCGGTGGCCTTTCGCACTGCCTGTAAAATGGCCCGGCTGTTTTCCATATCCTGCATCAATGCAGCGCCTGCCCCCTGTTTTATGATTTTTTTTACACTGCATCCGAAATTGATGTCCAGAATATCTGCCACCCCCATTGCTTCTATGGCAGCTGCAGCCCTGGCCATTATTTCCGGTTCTCTTCCGAAAATCTGGACCGAAAGGGGTTTTTCCATTTTATCTGTCTGCAGCAAAGTCACGGTTTTTTGTGAGTTGTAAAAAAGGCCTTTGGCACTGATCATTT
>JAABSS010000249.1 GCA_011390235.1 Desulfotignum sp. | reverse complement strand
CACGGCACAGCCGCATTCTTTTACCAGCCGGCGGAACGGCAGGTTGGTTACACCGGCCAGGGGTGCCAGAAAAGTTTTGCCGGGGATGGCCAGAGAACCGATTTTCATTGTAAAATCCCTTTTTTTATTCTGGTATCCATTTCCGTATTTGCATAGCAGAACAGGCAGTCGTGTGTTTGAGAAACCATGGGGTATACCATGCCGGAATATCTGTCCGCCTGGAAGCGGAAATAACTTTATCCCGGTCAGTGGTCATTTCTTTTTTTTCTTCAGGTCGGCAAAAGATATGATCC
>JAABSS010000248.1 GCA_011390235.1 Desulfotignum sp. | reverse complement strand
ATCAGGTCCCACCACCCGGAAGGTCATGGGAAAACTGGACAGGGCAGCCCGGAAAAGCCCGCCTTTTTCCGCTTCAGGTGATGCAAAAACAGGATCCGTGGTGTTGGTCAGCCACTGGATGTTCTCCGGCAGCACCGCAAATGTATGTTCCGGCGGAAAGGGTGCATGAACAGCGACTTCATCAGATTTGCGAAAATTTTCTCCACCCTCGGTTTTTGTGTCCTGTGAATCCCCGCATCCAGGACTGGCTATAACTATAACAATAAACAACACCAGGATGCGCAAAATATTATGGCACAGCATGGTTTTCCCAGTGGCCCATGACCGACATGCGCTGTTCATATGTATTTTTGCTTTATTGTTTTTATAAAATTTTCCATAAAATCAAATCATACCAGATTCCAATCCCTTGTTACAATAATTCTTTTCGGATATTTCCCCCATGAGCTTTGACTTGACACATGGGGGCTTCCCGGCCTATTTTATGAAAACAAATTTTTTGGGTAACCCTGACCCGCAAAACCAAGGAAACAGACGCTTTATGGACATCGCATCATTCATCGGTATCATTTCAGGTTTATCTCTGATCATTACCGCTATTTTTCTCGGTGGAGAACTGCACAATTTTGTCAATATTCCCGGATTGATGATTGTTTTCGGCGGTACCATTGCCACCACCCTTATCACCTTTCAGTTCAGAGATGTCGTTGCTGCATTCAAGGCAGCCTATTTTGTGTTCTCCAAGGACAAGGAAGATCCCAATGATGCCGTGGCCACCATGATTCAGCTCAGTCATATGAGCCGCCGCCAGGGACTGATGCATCTGGGCAGAATCAAAACCAGCTCCACGTTTTTGAAAAAAGCCTGCGGCCTGCTGGCGGACGGATCTTCTGAAGATGTCATACGGGCGGCATTGACCACGGAAATACAATCATTGCAGATGCGCCATTTCATTGTCCAGGATGTGTTCCGCAAAATGGGCATTTATGCCCCGGCATTCGGAATGCTGGGAACCCTTATCGGCCTGGTTCAGATGCTGAGCCGGCTCCAGGATCCATCCAATATCGGACCTGCCATGGCCACCGCTCTTTTGACCACTTTTTACGGATCTTTGCTGTCCACCCTGTTTTTTTTACCCATTGCAGGCAAGCTCCGGTCCAGAACCGTCATTGAAATCATCAACCTGGAAATCATGCGGGAAGGTGCCATTTCCATAATAAACAACAACAATCCGATTATCATTTATGAAAAACTGTCCAGCTTCATATCCACCAGGCTGCGCAAACCCCTGGAAAAAATGAACAAAAAAGCATGAGAGACACCCAGTACCATAATAATTTCATCACCTATGATGACGAGGCCAACTGGCTGGTTACCTATGCCGATATGATGACCCTGCTGCTGGTATTTTTTATCCTGCTCTACACCCTTTCCTCCTTTGAGAAGCACAAAGTTGAAGCTGCCATGGAAACGGTAAAAAATGAGCTCCAGCAGGACAAAGATCCTGAAGATATCATGGCATTACTGGAATTATCCAAGGTTTCGGACCAGAAAATCAGCATTGAAGATATCACAGGACTTACCCTGCGCAAAAAATCTCTTTTCAAGGACATGAACCACCTGATCAACACTGTCGACCAGGCCGGCCATCTGGACACCTATGCCTTTGGGGAAAAAATCATACTCCAGGTATCAGGAGAAGTGTTGTTCGCATCCGGATCAGCCGTGCTCAAGCCCGGTGCCCTGCCCCTTTTTGACCGTATGATCACTGTTTTTGAGGACTATCCGGATTTTACCATCAATATCAAGGGACATACCGACAATGTTCCCATATCCACACAGGCATTTCCCTCCAACTGGGAACTGTCCGCCATACGGGCCACAACCGTCTTAAAATATCTGGTATCCAAAGGTATCCGGCCCCAGCGGCTCACTGCCACCGGATACGGGGATATCATGCCCCTGGAGCCCAACACAACCGATGCCAACAGGGCGGCAAACAGGAGGGTTGAATTTGTTCTGGAAAAAACCCAAACCGAAATCTGAGCCTGTTCCCGCAACAGATATCCTGGATCCCCTGGATCCTGAGAATCAGCGGGAAGCCTTTCGCTATGTTTTCAGCGACCAGGAGTGCATAACCCTCCAGTTTCTGGGCAGAACTGTTACGGTTATGGATATCAGTGCCCGCGGCATGGCCTTTACCGACCAGGGATTCTCGCAATATGATGCAGATCATATCCAGATGGATCTGGATATTCCCAATTACCGGGGAAGCACCTTTTTTTCCGCCCGGGCACGGATCCTGTTTATCAGCCGGGACCGCATCTGTCACTGCATATTTGAAAACTGCACCATTGAACAGTACGAGATGCTTCACAAATATGTACTGGAACTGCAGAAAAAACGGTTGAGACGCAGGACCCATGATACTGCATATTGATATGGACGCATTTTTTGCTTCTGTGGAACAGCGGGACGATCCCGCCTTGAAAAACAAGCCGGTGGTGGTATGCGGCAACTCCCCCCGTGCGGTTGTGTCCACGGCAAGCTATGAAGCCAGACAATTTGGTATCCATTCGGCCATGCCTTTATTCCAGGCCCGGCAGCGCTGCAGTCATCTCATGGTGGTACCCGGAAATATGGAAAAATATGCAAAAGAATCCAAAAAAATCATGGCCATCATATCACAATTTTCTCCATTGGTGGAACCGGTATCCATTGATGAGGCCTATGCAGACGTCACAGGATGCGAAACCCTGTTCGGACCTCCCCGGACCATTGCCATGAAAATCAAGCAGGCAATCTTGACGGAGTTGTCACTGACCTGTTCCATTGGTATCGCCCCCAAAAAATTTCTGGCCAAAATTGCCTCGGATATGAACAAACCCGACGGGATAACCCATATTTCCAGAGAGCAGATGCCCGGTGTATTAAAAGATCTGCCCATTGAAAAAATCTCCGGCGTAGGTACCCATGCCATGAAACAGATGGGTGTTTTGAACATCCGCACCCTGGGAGATGTCCAGCGGTTCGATGCACAGTTTTTATCCAGAAAACTGGGGAAATTCGGCCTTCGGCTGTTTGCGCTTTCCCACGGTATCGATGACACCTGTGTACAGACAGGCACCCTGCGCAAATCCATTTCCAGTGAGACCACCCTGCCGTCTGATATTTCTGCCTTTCAGGCAGCCAGAGAAGTTCTGCTGGCCCGTTCCAGGCGGGTAGGCAGGGATCTGAGAAAAAAAAACCTGGTCTGCAGCAGTGTTTCCATCAAAATCAAATTTTCTGATTTTACCCAGACCACGAAAAGCCGGAAAATCCATGACCGCATCTGCTCTGGCGAGGCAATCTTTCACCATGCATTGGCCTTGTTCACACAGGT
>JAABSS010000247.1 GCA_011390235.1 Desulfotignum sp. | reverse complement strand
TACAACTGGTGTTAGCGGCGGCGTGAAAATGTCATAAAATGCCCGGTTTGAAAATGTATTCAAGGTATGGCCGGGGACAAATCATTTTCAGGTCCACCGGCCATAAAATTTATTCAGTTTTTTCTTTTCGCATTCTGTAGCTGTCTCCCTCAATGACAACCGCTTCAGTATGGTGAAGCAATCTGTCCAGCAAAGCAGATGTCAGAGTGCTGTCATTATTGAAAATGGCGGGCCAGTCCTTGAACACACGATTTGTAGTGATGATGATCGATCCTTGTTCGTATCGCTGGCTGATAATCTGGAACAGAAGGTCTGCTCCGGTTTTGTCGATCGGGAGGTATCCCAGTTCATCCAGCAGAAGCAGCGAGGGTTTGAGGTATTTTTTCAATTCCTGCTTCAACTGGCCTGCATGCTGTGCTGCGACAAGATTGTTGACGGCATCAATGGCAGATGTGAACAGCACAGTCTGATTTTTCAGACAGGCCTGGTATCCCAATGCCGTAGCGATATGGGTTTTACCCACACCGACAGAGCCGATAAGGATGACATTGCTTTTTTCTTCGATGAATTTTAAACGGAACAGATTTTCAATCTGAACGCGGTTGATTTTTCTGGGCCATGACCAGTTGAACTGATCCATTGTTTTGACAACCGGGAACCGGGCCAGACGGATTCGACGCAGAACAGCCTTGTCTTTTCTCAGCCCGGCCTCCTGCTTGATCAGTTCGGTTAAAAAATGAACATGGGTCCACTGTTTTTGAGCGGCGGTTGTTGCTGCGGCTTCATAGTTTTCCCTGATATACGGCAGTTTCAGGTACGCCAGATGCTTTTCAAACTCATTCATGGTCACCTCCTGTTTTGTAAACAGACAGATCCGGTGGATCAATGGTCAAATCCAGCAGATCACTGCTTCTAGTGACATGCAAAGCACCGGGTTCATGGGTCGGACGGGATCGCTGCTCCAGGATGTTGGCAATATATTCGCTTGAGAACGCATCGAATTTTATGGCATCTTCAATGGCCAGAGCGACCTGTTCTCTGGGATAGATTTCACTGAGGGCAACAATTTTTCGGATATGGTGAAAGGGGTTCAATCGCCTCTGCCCCAACTGATGATAATATTCCGGAGCCTTGTCGGACAGGGTTAAAAAGCGCATGTAAATGGTCTGGTCTGTCGCTTTTTTCCGCTGCTCCAGCAGTATTCTGGAATGATCCGGATTTTGGACATCCTTTTTCCGGTCATAGCTTCTGACATGCCGGGCCACCAGGGTATTTTCATGGTAGATGCACAGATGATCCGGATATTTTCTCAAGGTCAGTCTGACACCGGCCAGTTGAGCGGGGACCGTGTACCGGTTGTCGTCAAGACTCACCCTGTACTGCACGGATGCCCGAACCTGGGTGGTCTGGCCGATATCATAGGATGAAACCGGCAATCCTCGGAGATGGGGCTTTTCATCCTCGAACATGTCTATGGGACGTTTGCCGGTCTCTTTATGTATTCTGACATTGGCCACCGTATCCAGCCACTGTTCCGCCAGGGGCGCCAATACGCTGAAGTCCGTTATATCCAGGCCGTTCAACAGATTTTTTTTGACATACCCCACCGCGTTTTCAACCCGGCCCTTTTCATTGCCTTTGCCCACGTTGCAGGCCACGATGTTAAATCCATAATGACTGGCAAAATCGAGATAACCCGGGTTGAACACCGGATCTGATCCGACGGTTCGCTTCAACACGGCAGATTTGAGATTGTCCACCATTATTTTTTCGGGAACCGCGCCAAAAAAACGAAACGCATTCTGATGACATCCCAAAAAATGCTCCATGGTCTGGGACAAGGTGAATTCGAGATACATCAGCCGGCAGTAACACAGCACCATGACAAAAAAACTCAACCGGCGAAAAGTGGAACCGACACGAACCGATCCATATGATCCCCAGTCCACCTGCGCACATTCTCCCGGCGCGGATTTTTCTGACATAATCTTCGACAATGGTGGTGCCGCCTTCAAATCCGTCTTCCCGGATACGTTGAAATATTTGCCTGGCAGTGTACGGATGGGTCTCCAGCAATCGAATGATCTGGTCCTTGAACGGGTCCAGTTTGCTTTTCTTGAACGCGATTTTCCTGGGGCGATACTTTTTTTCATTGGCCCAGACAGCCACAGTCCGCTGATCCAGTCCAAGTCTGGCAGCGATCTGACTGTATCGCAGATGATCCCGGGTGTAATAATTTCTGATCTTTATGTAGGTCTCATAATCGATCATCGTGCACCTCCTGCCGCACCGGCCAGAATTTCTGCCAGGCTCATCATCTGACCCGAACCCCGGGGATTGACCCGGGGCTCCAGACTGAGCACCTGGTATATCGGCGCCTGCCAAGCGATCAGATTGTTTTTTATCAGACCGGACCGGGCCTGCCGCAGGGCCTGAACATCCATGTTCAGACGAAGCATAATGGATTTGTCCGAGTAATAACTCAGGCCCCGGGCATCTGCCACACAGGTCAGAAACAGATACAGGGCCAATTGCTCGTGAGTGCATGCTTCAATGTACCGCTGCCGGACCAGGCGGTGGTCGATCCAGCTGAAGCTTTTGGGGATTTTACGGACTCTGTTTTTCATAACCGGTTCTTTTACAAGCATGGGCTTCTCCTTTGTGTTGGGTATGGAACATTAAAACTTCCTGCCCGAATTGTTCCATACGAAGGAGGGTGCCGGCTATGTCATCTTGTAACGTTGAACCGATGAAGCTGGATATTAATCCTATGATTACAGCGGGTTGCGCAGCCAAGTGATCTTGTAACGCACAAGAAGGCTGTATGAGAATATCCTCTTTATTTTCAGTAGTTTGTGCGCTTAAGTGATCTTGTAACGCTGCCGGCTGTTTTTTGCGCCGACTGTAACCCGGATTGTTTCGGCGCCATCTTCGAACCCGCTCTACATTGTCAGGGCCGGAAAAATACCCCTGGTTCTCGGGCCTGCTCAACCATTTTTTTTGACTGGCCGCTTTGCTGGCCTTTCGACATTGAGGCTTTCTGCAATACAGTTGTTTGTTTTCATTTCTGGGATCGGGGAAAAATAATTCATTGCAATTACAGCACTTTTTTCGTTCATACCTTTTCATTCACAACCAGTCTCCACATATCGCCATCAAAAAATATGGATATGGTTATGCCCGAAAAAAATGATCAATGAAATGGGAAGAAGACGAAGAAAATCTGTTTTAAAAATTCATACCTCGGAAGAAAATGAGAAGAAGAGTTTACATCTTCAAACCGGGAAGAATACGGCATTTTCAGGTCGCGCCTCACACCTGGGGCGCTATGTTCAGAGAGAAACCGGTGCGGATATGATATCATGGCAGGGAAACTGCTTGG
>JAABSS010000246.1 GCA_011390235.1 Desulfotignum sp. | reverse complement strand
TTGAGAATATACTGAAAGGCCAGGGCCGTGATCAGGGTCTGCAGATCAGCCGCCCCTCCCATATCGGCATGGATATCTTCAAAAATGCTGTAGTACCGGTGCTCAAACCCGCTGTATCCCATGCGGTTGAATTCCCTGAGCCGGACCAGCTGGTACAGGGGCATGCGGGTATCAAAAATACCCATCTGGGCCAGGTCTTTGCCCAGCCGGATACTGTTTTCCGGTATGCCGTCCAGGGCCGGGCTCTGGTCCGTGCTCATCAGCGAGACCAGGTAGTCCACCAGCCGGAAGTCCGGCACAAAATCCCCTTTAAGGCCGCATGCCGTGCTGATGAACCGGTCCAGCCAGACCGGGCCGAAAGGGGTAACGGCCTGGCCCAGGATCCGGTTGGCAGCCTTTTTTTTCCACCGCCGCCATATCATGCGCAGATGGGTGTAATCCAGTTCATGGGGAAGAAACCCCAGGATTTTTTCCGGGTGAAAGTCTTCAAAATTGAGGCGGAATGGCGAGGCGCTGTAGGTGCCGGGAAACAGGCACAAAAAATGCTCCGCCACCTTGATCACCAAATCTCCTAAGTGTTTCTCATGCACTGCGGTGAACCCGGAACCCGGATCCGCCAGAAGCTGTGCCATTTTCCTGCTGCCGATACTGATGTGGGTGCTGTTGTTGGCAAGGCTGATATTGGAGCTGCTGGGCAGGATCACCAAATTTGAATTGATGATGCCGGCTTCCTTGAGTTTGGCAATGCCGTTGATCTGGCTTCTGGACAGCACCTCATGGCACAGTTTCATATAGGCGTGCTTTTCTTCACCCTTGTTCCATCCCGACAGGCAGGGGCTCATGAAAAGATAGCGGTAGAACGCATCGGAAAGAGATGCATTGAGCCGGTGCTGCATCACCGGCGGGGAGGCGGAAAAATACACCCGCACCTGCTGGCCGGTATCCAGCAGCCCCAGTTTTTGTTCCGCATACTGCACCAGCAGCTGGGTGAACAAAAACCGGATCAACGTTTCCGTGGCAAGGGTGCGGCCGATCCCCCTGGACCCTGCACCGGACCGCACCGGGTGAAAGGAAAAAATCTCAGGAGAGGTGTTGTCATTGAGAAAATGGGCCATCATCTTTTCGCCGAAACGCTTTATCCGCGGATGAATCAGCGGGGCAGACCCGATGACATCCGCCAGGGACAGTTTGAGCAGATAGGACACCGGTACCCGAATCATGGGTTCACCGGCCCGGGTGAACCTGAACTGTCCGGCATCCGACCGCAGTCCTGCACCAGGATTTGCCTTGTCCGCATGCAGGTCTGCGGCAAACACCTCCCGGGCATAATTGTTGAGGTATTGTTCAGGAAAACGGACCCAGGAATTTTCCCAAATATCGTTTTTCTGTTCCAGATACCGTTCCAGGGCTGTGAGCGTTTTGGAGGAGGTGTCCCCGGATGCGGCCCTGCGGACCATGTTCTTGAAAAAATTGGCAGATTCAATGGTGATGGGTAGATCCACATCCTCTCGTTTTCCCAGCACCACGGCCTGGAACTCATTTTCCGCGCCCGCGGTGACATCCTTGAAGGAAAAGGGCATCGATTCAACAAACGCCTCCATGGATCCGGTCTTGATTTCCAGGGCAGGATACAAAAAGGTCAGATCGGTGCCGGTCCTGGCAGACGGGACCGGTGGTGTTTTGCTTTCAGGTGTTGCCTGTATGGCCTGCATGATGGATATGCGCTCCTTGAAAAGACAGTTTTCAGCCGTTCATGCGCATTATCTCTCACAAGTGTTGGGAATGAATTACATCAATGATAGAATTGTGTTTCACTCAGTATTTTTCGATAAAGGCTTCCACATCATACAGGTCTTTAAACCCCTGTTCCAGTTTTTCCCGGGGCCAGTCCCAGAAACGGATCTCCAGGAGCCGGTCGATGATTCCGTCGGAAAACCTTTTTTTGACGGATTTTGCAGGGGATCCGGCTGCAATCTCATAAGTGCCCACCGGATGGGTCCGGGTGACCACAGAGCCGGCCGCCACCACAGCCCCGTCAGCAATGACAGCCCCGGGCATCACATAGACCCCGTGCCCCAGCCAGACATCATGGCCGATGGTCACGGCATCCTGTTTGCGCCATGCAAAGAACGCGTCATCATCCTGGTCTGCAAACCCGTACTGCCGGCACCGGTAGGTGCAGTGGCTCTGGGTGACCCGCTGATAAGGGTGGTTGCCCGGATTGATCACGCAGTGGGAGGCAATGGAGGAGAATTTGCCGATATCGCACCAGATGGCCCGGACACTGGTGGACAGATAGGAATAGTCCCCCAGGGAGATTTCATTGCAGAAGCACCCGGCCTCCACTTCCGTGTATTCTCCGAACCGGGAGCGGATCACAGTGGATGATTCATGGATCAATGGATGGGGGAACAGCTTTTTTTCCGTAAGTTCATTATTGGCGGCCAACCGGGTTATTTCGCGCATGGCAGCAGTCCTTTCAGCTGGAAAAGTATGGGATTCCTTATTCTGGACAACTATCCGGCATTTGTGTTGGGATGGTGTTACCGGAATAATATGATTGTATTCGGATCTTCTTTGAGCGAACGGAAACAGATCTATGCTTACAAAATCACATTATGTGACAAGTTCAAATACCACTCGTAACGCCTGGTTGATTTCTTTCATCTTCTCCAGAGGCAATTTTCCCCGGATATTGACCAGTCTGAGACGGTAGTCGATGGGACGGGTTTGCAAACAGTCTGCTATTGATTTCTTGGACAACCCGTTATCGGATGAAGGAAAAATTTCGATATTGGTTTTAATCCGTGCTTTTTTGGCTCGCCATTCCGTAATCGGGACCACCTGGATAACAGGTACCCTTTCATTGTAAATATCGTTGGTCACAACAATGCATGGCCTGGTTTTTCCTGTTTCCGACCCTTTCGCAGGCTCCAGATTGACATCAATGACCATCCCTCTTTTCAGCACCGTCATTCCGGCCATCCGTTTATGGCAATTTCGGTCAGTTCTTTGAGGTCCTCGTCTTCACTGTACACTTCAGCGTAAAGATCCGCCGACTTTTTCAGGCGTTCCTGTTCTTTTTCTTTCCTGAAATGTTCTATGGCCGCGCGGAGCATGGCGCTTTTATCTTTGAATCCATAACTTTTAAAATTTTTTAAAAACTGGTCCTGTGTTTCTTCAACACTGAATTTGGCCTGTAACATAGCGGCTCCTTAATGGTACGTTTATTGGCCTTTATAATAGGTCTATAATTTAAGGCCTATTGCGGCATATGTCAAGAAAAGAACGTAAAAAGACAGACCGGTGAAGCCGGCGGTTACATGGCCTTGAACAGATGTTCATAGGCCCTGCTCACCAGGATCTTCCTGTCGGTATCTGCAAACC
>JAABSS010000245.1 GCA_011390235.1 Desulfotignum sp. | reverse complement strand
GGGTCTGAACGGCGCCATGAGCGGTATTTCCAGAAATCCGGAAGCAGCCGGTAAAATTCAGGTGAACATGCTCATCGGTCTGGCACTCATCGAATCTCTGTGTATTTACGCATTGGTTGTATCCTTGATTCTCATGTATGCCCATCCTGCACTGGAGGCGGCTACTGCTGCACTTGGCGCACACTAGACCATACAAAGTTTTACAATGAGATAGAAGACAAAAAGGTGCCGGGCAGCAGCCCTGCACCTTTTTGTTTAACGGGAGGTAGGTATATGAACCATTCATCCATTGAGCTTGCTCCCATGCCTGAAGATGCCGGCCAAAAGGTCCGGCGTGCGTTTCGGGTGCCTGTGGATCCGGAAGAACCCGTTTATGTTGTTATTGCTGCAATCTCCTATCCTGTTTCAGATATTAGCCTGGATGGCGTCAGTTTCTCTGTTGAAGACAACCAGCGCTTTGAGACAGGGCAAACCCTGTCCCCCTGCAGGCTGCAGTTCAAAAATTCCGTGTTAACAGATTTGGAAGCACAGGTAGTGCATTGCTCTTTTTCTGCACAGGACAGTGAGTTGTGGCAGTTTGGCATCCGATGGCTCCATATGAAAAATTCACGGAAAAAAGAACTGGAACAGATGTTGACCCGGTTGAAAGAAAATGCGCTGGCAAAGTCCAAAGCGTCTGGACCGGAACAAACAGGCGAGGAAGCATGAACCAGAAAAAAGACATTATGGGACAAATCCTGTCCGGAGACGATGAGGCAGGCAAGGGCCCTCCCCGGGAACTGGACTGTCTGATATACCGCAGTGTATCCGGGGAGCCTGAAGACGAGGCTTTTCATGAACCTTCAAAAGGATCCTGGAAAGTGTCCAAGGACAATGTGTCTGTGGAGGTGTGGGAAAGTACCGCCAAGATCCGGATGCGGGTTTCTTTGGGCAAAAACAGACAGGTTTCCATGAAACGGATAGCCAGTATTGCTGTTGATGCGATTCTCAAAGAATTGAAAAAGGAGGATTAGGGTGATTATCGTCTGTCCCAAATGCAGCAGAAAGCACAATGTCAGTCCGGATGCAGTGAAGCCCTATATTGGTACCGGCAAAAAGCTTACCGCCACCTGCAAATCCTGCAGACACAGATTCCCTGTGCTGGTGGATGCACTTTTTGCCCAGAAAGGTGAACCAGAAACCCCAAAAGCATTCAATGCAAGAAAGATCTGTGTGACCCTGAGCAAGGGCGGGGTGGGAAAAACCACCACTGCCGTCAATCTGGGCAGCGGACTGGCCCTGGCCGGGTATAAGGTGCTGTTAGTGGACACAGATACCCAGGGACAGTCTGCCTATATGCTGGGTAAAAAGCCGGTAGCCGGCCTGACCGAGCTGCTTACCCAGGAATTGACACCTGCCGAATGTATTCTGGAAGCCCGGAAGAATTTATGGCTTCTGGGGGGTGGAAAATCTCTGGCAGGGGTAAAACGCATCATTGACCGGAAAAGTTTTGGCGCAGAATGGACCCTGTCCGAAGCCATGGCACCTTTAGACCGGCAATTTGATTTTATCATCATGGATACCTCTCCGGGCTGGGACCAGCTCATTGTGAATGTGCTGTTTTATGCCAAAGAGGTGCTGGTGCCTGTGGCATTGGAAGTCATGCCCCTTCACGGCCTGGCAGAATTTTTAAAGAGCCTGGGCTCCATTCAGAAATACCGCAAGGAAATTGTGCTCAAATATATTGTGCCGACCTTTCTGGATACCCGGATTAAAGGCCCCCAGAGCCTTTATGTCCAGTTGAAAAAATTATATCCTGATACCATTTGTCCCCCAATCCGCTACAATGAAAGTTTGACAGAGGCACCGTCCTTTGGCAAAACCATTTTTGAATTTGCGCCGGGATCCACTGCGTCCGCGGATTACCGGAAGCTGGTCAGAATAGTGAGTTTAAATGATAAGGCCCTTGTCTGAAAAGGCCTTATCCCTGTTTTTTTTACGTATTCGCATCCCATTGAAAAGGAATAGATAATTGTGGGAGTGAGAGGGCGTATAATTATTGTTGTCATCCTTGCCAGCAGCACCCTCAATCTGCCCATCTGAGGGCAGTCTTTTTTTTTATACTGGCGGCCCTGTTTTGTGCCGCATTAATGAAGCCTCCAGACTTAATCACTTTTTTTTTCAGACGGGGTTCAGGTTCTCACCGGTTCTTCACCAGTTTCTTGTCAGGCCGGCCTGGTGCAAAAAATCACAGGTTGGCGACCTCCTCGGCAGTGATGACATGGATCTGCCGTTCTTCCAGGATCTTGAGGGCTTTTTCATGGTCATCGAACCGAAATACCATGATGGCGTTTTTGCCCTTGGGATTGGCAAAGGCATACATGTATTCCACATTGAGATTCTGCATCCACAAGGGATCCAGTACCTTGTTGAGACCGCCTGGTTCGTCAACCACTTCAACGGCCAGCACTTTGGTTCTTCCTACGGTAAACCCTTCTTTTCGTAAGGCCTGTTCCGCCTTGTCATTGTCGTTCACAATGAGCCGCAGTACCCCGAAATCCGTGGTGTCGGCCAGGGACAGTGCCCGGATGTTCACATGGGCATCCCGCAGGATAGCGGTTATCTCAGCCAGTCGGCCTTCTTTATTTTCAACAAATACAGATATCTGTTCAGCAAGCATGAGGGGTCTCCTTTTTTTATAGTTTTCTTTTGTCGATCACCCGGACAGCCTTTCCCTGTTTGTCCGGTCCGGATGCCGGCCGGGCTAGTTGAGCCCTCCTTTGAACACGGGTTTGCGTTTTTCCAGAAAGGCGGATGTGCCTTCTTTGGCATCAATGCTGGCCATGGTCAGGCCGAAGGCATCATTTTCAATTCTGCAGCCGGTTTCCAGATCTGTGTTGGTGCCGTTGTGGATGACTTCCTTGGCAGCCCGCAGGGCCACGCAGCCTTTGGCGGCAATATTGCCGGCGGTCTTCATGACTGCATCCATAAGGTCTTCAGGGGAACATACCTGGTTGACCAGGCCGTAATCAAGTGCCTGCTGCGCGGTAATGTTTTTTCCGGTGAACACCATTTCCCTGGCCCGGTTGTTTCCCACCAGACGTGCCAGGCGCTGGGTGCCGCCAAAGCCGGGAATCAGGCCCAGGGTAATTTCCGGCAGCCCGAAAACCGCTTTTTCAGAGGCATAAATAAAATCGCAGGCCAAAGCTGCTTCTGAACCCCCGCCCAGGGCATATCCGTTCACCGCTGCAATGGCCGGGATGGGCAGATCTTCAATCTTTGAGAAGACCTTCTGGCCTTTTCTGGAAAAATATTTGCCCTGGAGAGGGGTCATTTCGGACAGTTCCACGATATCCGCACCTGCCACAAATGCCTTATCCCCGGCACCGGTGAGCACCAGAACCCGGAT
>JAABSS010000244.1 GCA_011390235.1 Desulfotignum sp. | reverse complement strand
GCACCGCCAAAATGGCCCGGGCCATCACCAGCGGCATTGAATCGGAAAATGTACATGTGCGGCTGATGAATACCCGCAAATGGCACAGATCCGACATCATGACCGAGGTACTGGATGCCGGCGCACTGGCTGTGGGGTCCCCTACCCTCAACAACGGGATTTTCCCGGTAATTGCCGATGTCATGACCTATATCAAAGGGTTGCGGCCCCAGAACAAAATTGCTGCGGCATTTGGTTCCTACGGCTGGAGCGGTGAGGCGGTCAAGATATTGAACAAAGAGTTTGAGGAAATGAAATGGGATATGGTTGATGACGGGCTCAAGGTGCTGTATGTGCCGGATGCATCCGATCTGGAGCGCTGCTTTGACCTGGGCGTTACTTTGGCGAAAACCCTGAAGAAAAAATTGTCGGAATAAACCCCCAACAGGGAGGTACGCAGGCATGGCCAATGAATTCACAGCTAACGATATTTTTGATATTGCCATTGAAATTGAACAAAATGGGGCCCGGTTCTACAGGAGAGCTGCAAATCTGATGGACCAGGACATTCACAAACAATTTTTAACTTCCCTGGCAGACATGGAAGATGACCATGAAAAAACCTTTGCCGCCATGAAGGCACAGTTGGAAGGTTCTGAAGCGGCAGCCACAGTGTTTGATCCGGATGATGAAAACACCCGGTATCTCAAGGCCCTGGCAGACACCCGGGTATTTTTTCAGAAAGACCAGCCCGAACCCAGCATGAAAGGGATTCTGACCACAGCCATTGCTGCTGAAAAAGATTCCATTTCCTTTTACCTGGGCATCAAGGAACTGGTGCCTGAAAAACTGGGAAAATCCAGGATCCAGGATATCATCAGAGAAGAGATGCGCCATATCCAGCTGCTGGCGGGAAAACTCACGGAGTTTGCCTGATAGAACAAAAAGCCCCGGGGACCTTATTTTGGCCTCCGGGGCTTTTTTTTACACGGTTTTATATGACGGGTATCAGGCTTTCCACAGGCCGTGCAGGTTGCAGTATTCCCTGGCCACCACTTTGGCAGCATCGGTTTTAAAAGTGGCCTCTGGTGCACTGTCCGGGGTCAGCATCTGCCGCTGGACAAACATATTATCTACACTGGTCAGCTCAACCCACTGGATATAATGTTCACTGGTCATGGGGTGCGGTGCACTGCCGACCTTGACCTTGTATCCGCCTTCGATTTTTTCCACTACCGGCACATGTTTTTCCAGGGCTGCATCCACAGTGTTTTCCACCAGCCGTTCCATGGGTTTGCCGCAACAGGTGACCGGGGGCTGCTCTCCATGAAGGACCTGCACAATATTGCCGCATTTTTCGCACTTGTAAATACCCATTTTTTCTGCCATTTTCGACTCCTTTTCTATGTTTGGGGTTGGATTTTACACGTTGTTATGGCCCGCACAGGGAAAGGGGCCAATCTGCTGTAACACTATTGTAACACTACCTTATTTCATAAGCCATTTACAATCATTTTTCTCCTGTTGTCCGGCTGTTCCGGAAGTCTGTCCATTAAAATCCGGTGCATCCACTCTTTTGCCAGCCGGGTTTCATCCTGACTCACCTCTCTGAATACAGAGGCGATCTGGAAATATATTTCATTTCTGGACTTCCGCGCCCCGTAAAAGCTGGCTGCAGGCTGCCCATGGCTTTCTCTATCCTGGCTTGGTATTTTCTTTTCTTCTAACATGGTTTCCTGTCTTTCGGACTGGTCCACTTATTTTGCATTCACGTTTGTGCATTCACAATTACTACCAATAACAAGTAAGCAAACATCGTGCCAAAAAAGAAAAAATCGCGCCAGGGACAATTGCCTGCAGGGGCGGCTTAGGTCTCACAGAATTTTTGCAATGGCGGCTTCCATCTGTTCTTTTGGCAGGGCCCCCACCAGGGTATCCCGCACCTTCCCGTTTTTCACCAGCAGCATGGTGGGAACAGAAGTGATGGCGAACCGTGATCCTGTGCCGGGATTTTCATCCAGATTCAGCTTGGCCACTTTTAACCGGCCCAGGTATTTTTGGGCCAGGGTATCCATGATCGGTCCCACAGCACGACAGGGTCCGCACCAGGGTGCCCAGCAGTCCACCAGCACGGGCAGATCCGAAGCCATGACTTCCTGGTGAAAGGTGGCATCAGACACAACCACAGGCTTTCCCAGGGCTTCCATGGAAAGAAGCGTGCCGCATTTTCCGCACCTGGGGTGATCTTTCATACGTGACAGCGGCACCCGGTTTTTTGCATTGCAGCCGGGGCAGCCGACAATAACTGTCTGGGGTTTCATGGCCTCTCCTTTACCTGAATTTGTCTATATCATGTCGGCGATCTTTTTCCCGTATTCCTGGGCTGCTTTTATCCCGCCCCCCACCCATGCTGCCTTGAGCATGAGCGGACCGTCAGACACCATGTTCATTTTAAAAATATGGTTCATGGTATCAAAAATCCGGCCTGCTGCCTCGCCGCTCCATCCGTATGAACCGAATGCACCGCCGGGCTTCCCCGACAGCTCAGCGCGTTCCGCCATGAACAGCAGCTGTTTCATTGAGGTAATCATTTCCCCGTGATAGGTGGGAGAACCGAAAATACAGGCATCATAGCCTTTGATATCTTCCTCGCTTTTAATATCACTGACCCGTTTGATTTCTGCATTATGACCGGATATCCGGATGCCTTCACCGATGATGTCTGCAATGGCTTTGGTCTCTTCAGACCGGGTTGCATAAACAATCAATACTGTTCCCATGTGTCCTCCTTGAAAATTTTTGGTGTGTTTGTGACGGGTATATCCCATTCTTTTGTCAATCTGTACCGTTGATACGTTTCACCCTGAGACACTTGTGCCTCTTTTTATAAGGATCGGTTTCAAAAACCTGAATTCACTGACCCGTGGGACGCCGATAAAAATAGTTATTTCATGTTCCATGAATGTCCCTGAATGATAATTGCTGGTGTACATATATTTTGTATCATTACCCTGGCGGATTTAAAAGCAAAAATCACGCCAGTTCCCATAGGGATACCCTGTCAAAATGTGAATTGTTCCTTGCCAAACCGGCATAAAAAATGCAAACTGTACCTAAATATATAAAAAAAATTGATGCGGGGCAAAACCCGGCACCCGTTTCAGCCAGGATCAAACCTGGTACCGGTTCACAAAAAAACAAATACAGCAAACCATGATACCTAATACGTAAGGAGCCTCTAATGACCAAGGAAAAACCTATACTATACGCTTTAAGCACTTGCAGCCACTGCAAATCCACCAAAAAACTATTAAATGACTGTAATGTGGAATATTCGTACGTGGAAGTAGATGACCTGGAAGGTGAAGAAAGAAAAGCCATTATCTCTGATATAAAGGAGCTGAATCCCAGGTGTTCTTTTCCCACCAT
>JAABSS010000243.1 GCA_011390235.1 Desulfotignum sp. | reverse complement strand
AAAGGTACATTCATAGGTGGCTGTGAACATTGCCGACGGGACAATGATCCCTGAGGCAAGAAACAGGATGTATGTTTTTCCGTCTATCAGCCCGACATAGCTCCCCAGTCCCAGTCCGATTCCGGCAAGGAACATCAGCGGCTCCACAAACGGGGGGAATCCGTTGCTGATCAGATGTTTGGTGTATACGCGGACATGACGGAGCCAGACACTGAATATCCGCTGAAAAAAAGAAGGCGGTCTGACCTGTCCGAGATCTGCCATTGTGTGTGTCCTATTCATGCAGTTTTCTCCCGGTGATTTTAAGGAATACATCCTCAAGGTTGGATTGGCGCAATATAAAATCTCCTGCCTTGAATTGATCCGAGATCTGTTTGATGATTTCAAAATCATCGGCATACATCAGCATCCGGCTGTTCATGAATTCGGTACGGACACCATCTGCGGCTTTGAATGTCTTGCCGCCGGTATGGTAAAGCTCCAGTACATATGTTTCGATATGTTTATCGATCAGATAGGCCGGCGGGCCCTGCATGACTTTTTCCCCTTTGTTCATGATAATCAGGTCATCACATATCTGAAAGGCTTCTTCCATGTAATGGGTGGTCAAAAGAATGGTCACGCCCTGTTTTTTGAGATCACGCAGTTTGTCCCAGATCACGTGGCGCACCTGGGGATCCAGTCCGGTGGTCGGTTCATCCAGGATCAGAAGTTTCGGGTTGTTGATTAATGCCCGTGCAATCAGAAGCCTGCGTTTCATCCCGCCTGACAATTGACGGATCTGGAAATCTTTTTTGTCTGAAAGCTCCATGAATGCAAGAACATTTTTTATAAAATGCCGGGCCTGTTTTGCAGGCAGGGCATAAAACTTCGAATAAATCATCAGGTTCTGAATGACACTCAATTCCTGGTCAAGGTTGTCTTCCTGGCTCACAATGCCGGTAAAAAATTTTATCTCAAGCGCACTTTTTTTCGGGTCATAGCCAAAAACAGATACCTGACCACCCGGTGAATGATCCCGCTCGGCTTTGCCGAACAACATCTTCATCATGGTTGTCTTGCCGGCACCGTTGGGCCCCAGAAATCCAAAGCAGATTCCCCTGGGCACTTCAAAACTCAAATTATTGACAGCCGTGAGATTACCATATGTTTTGTGAACATTTTGCGCTTTGATTGCCAGTTCTTTCATTATCTCATCACCGGATGTTTTATTTTTCATTTGCAGCCGCATTGATATCAAAAATTTTTTTGCCATGCACATAGTCTTTGGTGGCATATTGGGAAATTTTCTGAATTTTTGACGACAACTCTATTATCCGCTGCGTATGGTTTTTGACAAGCTGCATCAACTCAAGTCTTCGGGATGGTTCCAGATCGGCATCACCCAGTTTTTCAATTCCGATGGACACCACCTGCAGCGGGTTGTTCAGCTCATGGCTCACAGCGCCCGCCATTTCAAGAATGGCCCGTAATTTTTCCTTGTCCCGCTGTTCCTCTGCCATCTGCTTCTGCTGGGTGATGTCCATGAAATATCCCAGGACGGCCCGGGTTCCCTCGTGTTTCACTGCGGTAACCGTTTCCATCACCCATTTCACCAGGCCTGTGCTGTCCACCACACGGAATTCATAAGGGGTGGTCCGCTGCCCGGTCAGCATCTGTTTTGCGCTGTCCCGGACATGGGCCCTGTAATCCGCATGAACCAGGTCCAGAGAGGGCATGCCGGTCAGGACCTCTCTGGTATACCCGGTAATTCTGCAGAATTCGGGATTCACATACCTGAAACGCCCTTGCTGCACGATGTAGCTGCCGATCAGGGCACTGTTGCGGCTGTGTTCGAGTTCTTCTTGTGCCTGTTTTTTTTGTGTGTTGTCCCGGATGAATCCTTCGATGGCCACTGCCCGGTTCCGGCTGTCTCTGACCACTGACCACCGGTCATGCATCCACCGGGTGGTTCCGTCAGAACCGATATAACGGTATTCAACATCACCCCGGGTTTCACCGGCTGCCAGGGTGCGCTGCCGTGCTTCCCTGAGTTTCTGGATATCCTCCGGATGGATGTGCCGGGCGACACTGGTGGAGGACAATACGGTCCGCCCCGCTTCCCTGCCTCCGTAAAGCGCCAGGAACCGCTTGTTGAAAAAAGGGAAGGTCCCGGATTCGATATCAAACAGGTAGATGGCATCCTGGGAACGGTCTGCCAGCTGCTGAAAACTTTCAGACAATGTCCGGATAATATCCTGGTCCCTGTTTTCAGATCGGGAATTGGCGGTGCGCTCCAGCTCCCGGACCCGGGTTTCCAGTTCTTTGTATGTCGGTTTTCTGCTCATGTTGTAACCTTTTTTTTGTGAATCACTTTTCCCAACCGTTACCAAAGGTTGTCGACGGCTTTCAAGGTTTCAGGACTCATCATTGATATCAATGTATCTCCTTTGGAGCAACCTTTGAATTATTTCCTCAAAGAAAATGAAAAAAAGGGTCCTTGACTTTTCATAGGGTTTGAGATGCTTTGGCTGGGGGGTGGGAGAAAGCCAGAATATTTTGTCACACTGGTTAAACAGTTCCGTGTTGTATTCCTCTGCTATGATGACCACCCTGCCGCCTTTTTGTTTTGCCGCAGTATATATATCCTGAAAAGAGAGAAAACGTCCTGTCGCCGTAAAAATCAACAGGAGTGTTGATTCATCCACCATATTGTTCAGGGTTATTTCATCTGAGACAGCCATGAAGGTTTTGTCCGAGCAGTTGCGGAATCTGTACTCAAAATACCGGGCACAGAGAAGTGAGGGGCCATATCCGAACAGGGCAATTTTGTCATGGCTGTCAATCAGGGATAACAATTCATCTATCATGGCTGTATCAAAGGTTTCGATGAATGATCTGACCCGGTTTAATTCATTTGAACCATCGATTGGTTTGATATCTTTTCCGTATAAAAAGTCAAGATATTGCTTGTAGTTGCTGAATCCAAGTTTTTTGACAAACTTGGATATTTTTGACACCGAACAGTGGCAGGCTGCAGCCGCCTGATTGATCCGTATGGTCGGCATTGTCTTGCTATGGCGGATCATCTGTTCGTGTATCTGCTTTTCCAGCGGGTTAAGCGCGTCTAAATCTATGGTAAGCATAATCTTCCTTGCGGCTGCTGTTATTGAACGGTATTATACTCTACCACGCTTTCTGGAAAGGTGTAAAGAGAAGAAATAGTGCAAGAAGGCTGTGTTTGTTGCATTTTAGGGGTTTTTATGAGAAATGCTGTGGTGGAAAATTTTCCATAAAATATAAGTTATTACTAATATAATGGAAATATTTCCTTTTTTTATTGACAGCTGAACCTGGTGTCTTTAGTATTTGGTCAGCCGTCAGAAAAGTGGGATCACATGATTTTTCTAAAGAACCCCCATGCCCTGACGGGCATAACAAAGCTT
>JAABSS010000242.1 GCA_011390235.1 Desulfotignum sp. | reverse complement strand
GAGCTGCTCATCGATGCGGTCAAAAAGCGGATGGACGATGCCCATGCCGTTTCTCTGAGCGGTGGTCTGGACAGCTCCATTATTGCGGCCATTGCCAAAACATTCAATCCCGACATCAAGCTTTTCACCGGTTCGGTCAAACGGGCGCCCGGCCCGGACCTTGAAAATGCCAAATTGATGGCTGATTTTCTGGGGTTGGAGCATTTTGTGTATGAAATTACGGATGAGGATATTGACACCATTATTCCCCAGGCCGTCTGGTACCTGGAAAGTTTTGATGAAGACTGCATATCCGGCATTCTTTCCAACTATTACGTGTCTAAAAAAGTCAAGGAATACAGCAATGCCGTACTGGTGGGAGAAGGCGCGGACGAACTTTTCGGCGGATACCGGATGGTGCTGAAAAATCCCAAGGTCAAAAGCCCGGAACAGCGGGACCGGCTTGCAAAAAAGCTGTTGGACATCGCGTACAATACTGCGTTGAGACGGATGGACCGCAGCTGGATGGCCAACAGTGTGCAGTACAAGACCCCGTTTCTGGACACCCGGGTGGTGGCGTTTGCCGAAAAAATTCCCATGAAATGGAAAATTTACGGGGAAAAACAGATTGAAAAATTTGTTTTGCGTGAGGCGTTCCGGGATATGCTCCCGGAACAGATCGCCAACCGGGAAAAGCTGCGGTTTGCCATGGGGACCGGGATGGATGATGTGATGGATGATATCATTGCCGCCAAAATCGATCCCGATGAGATCAACCGGCGTCCCAAGGCTGCATATGGACTGCGTTTCGCTTCTTTCAAGGAGCTGTATTATTATGACGAGTTTCTGAGGCAGTTTCCGCCGGCGTATGAAAAACAGACCATCCGGTGGGACCCGTTTAAATAGGTGACCGGCAGACAAAAGCGGGAAGGGAGAGCAGGGATCACAAAAACCGTGGGCAGAGATGCAGCGGATGGCACCCGGTCCCTGGAATATCCTGGAAACAGGAACTGGACCAGGAGGCTTTCATGAAGTTTACGGTCCTTGGGTCCGGGGGATGCACGGTAATCCCCAAACCATTGTGCCGGTGCCGCATCTGCACGCAAGCGCGGCAAAAGGGGGCTCCCTTTGAAAGGGGCGGCCCTGCCGCCTTTGTGCATGATGAAAATATCCTGATCGACACCCCGGCCGAGATATGCCGGCAGCTCAACCAGTCCGATATCGGTACGGTCACCCATCTGATGCTCACCCACCTGGATCCGGACCATATGGAAGGGTTCCGGGTGGTGGAGCAGATGACTATCGATTTCAGGACCTGGGAGGCGTATCCGGACCAAACCATCCGTCTGGTGATGCCGCGGCAGCTGCTGGAAACTTTCCGGCATGTCAACACCGCCTACGGGTCTCTGGTGACATTTTACGAAAAATCCGGATTTCTGCGCTGTGAACCCTTTGACCGGAAAACCATGATCGGGGATATTCAGGTGACGGCCCTGCCGGTGGATCGGGGGGACCAGGTAGCCTATATATACGTGTTTGAAAAAAACGGGTGCAGGGCAGTGTATGCACCATGTGACATCAAACCCTTCCCCGAACAGGACCCTGCGGTGCAGCACCCGGACGTGCTGTTCATCCAGCCGGGTCTGTTCGAAACCCGGTTGAGACACGGGTTTGTGTATCCGGATGATCACATCTCCAGGAAAACCCTGTACACGTTTGAGCAGACCGTTGCTCTGAGCCGGCGGATACAGGCGGAACAGGTGGTGTTTGTCCACCTGGAGGAATACTGGCACCGCAGTTTTACAGATTACCGTGCCCTTGAGGCGGGCTTTGACAATATGGTGTTCGCCTGGGACGGGATGACATTCACCATCAACGAAAGAGGAAAATAAATGAATTTAGTGAGCAATGAATATCTGGACCAGATCCATCAGGATGCGTTGCGGGTATTGGAAGAAACCGGTGTGCGGTGCAGTTCTCCGGAAGTCAGACAGATTCTGGAAGGAACGGGCATGGCAGCCTATGATGACACCACCGAGCACCTGCATGTGCTGTCTCCTTTGGTGGAACAGGCCCTTGCCGACACGCCCAAACGGGATCAGTACTGGATCAGGGAAAATGCCTTTGGTGTGGGCGGTACCGCCCCCTTTGTGTATGACGACACCACCAGGGAGCTGATTCAACCGACATTCGACCATATTGCACAGATCGCCCGCATCGTCAATCAGACCGATGTGATCGATTTTATGGCCAGAGGGGTGCTGGTTCCCAAACAGGAAGTCAAGGTCATGGAAACCATTATCGAAAACTGCGACAAACCGGTGTATGCCGCCGCAGTCACGGAAGCGGGCATTGAAAAGGCCCGGCAGATTCATGAAACCCGGGGGGGATTCACCATCCAGTTTTCCATCATCAACAGCCCTTTGAACATCATCGACAGCATGATCCCGCCGTTTTTGTCCTGCGTGAAAAACGGGATCCCCATCTATGTTTCCACCATGCCCATGGCCGGGCTGTCCGGTCCCTATTCCATGTCCAGCCTGATCACCCTGACCCATGCCGAAGCCCTGTTCGGCATTACCCTGGCCCAGGTGGTCAACCCAGGGATCATGGTGGTCCATGCCGGCCTTCCGTCCATTGCCAGTATCAAGGACAATTATGCGGTGAACCTCGGGCTGACCTCCTTTAACATTGCCAACCTGATCATGGAAAAGGTCAACAAACGACTGGATCTGCCCTCCATCCAGACGGCCTGCACCACCAGCCAGGAGCATCCCAACGAGATTGCTGAAAAAGAAGCGGTCACCGGGTACGCACTCATGAAAAAATACGGGTTTCACCAGATGCGGCACAGTTTCGGATTTTTAAAGGAGCTGGTCTCCTTTTCCATCGGCAAACTGGAGCGGCATATCGAATTGTGCCGTCAGACCACACCGGACCAGGCCCCGGACTTCCAGGTGGAGTCCTATGATTCGGAAGGGCTGGATGCGATCATGCGCAACGGCAGCCAGGCCAACTACATGAGAGACAACCATACAGTGAAAAATACCGGCAAATCGTTTCTGGAATGATCCTGAGACAATCAGTGCTACCGTTGCTGTATAACAGGTTTTGTCTGTTTCAGCACAGGTCGGGATACGATCAGTATCACGCTGAATGAAAAAAAATTAATTTTTTCCTTGACAGGCACATTTCAATGTGAGATATTTCATATACAAAATATTCACATGAGCAATGTTTCAGCACCTAGCCTTTCGCAGTGTACAAAAGGTGCCAACAGGCGCATGTTAACTTCAGACAAGGAGGAACAAATGGAGAAATCCACACCAACCATTCAATCAACCAAGAATATACAACCTGCTGAACATCAGGTTCTGGCGCATTTCGCTATCGTTTCCTTCGCTCTTTTTGGATTAACGCTGAATCTGTTCAGTCAACTGTGGGAAAGTGTC
>JAABSS010000241.1 GCA_011390235.1 Desulfotignum sp. | reverse complement strand
GTGGTGGTGCGCAAAACCGCCAACCTGCATACCGGCGGCACCATCCATGATGTCACCGACCAGCTGCACCCCGAACTGGTTCAGGCGGCTGTTGCGGCGGCCCGATGCCTGGAAATTCCGGTCACCGGCCTGGATTTCATGGTGCCGGATGTTGCAGGATCTGACTATGTCATCATCGAGGCCAATGAACGGCCCGGCCTGGCCAACCACGAACCCCGCCCCACAGCCCAGCGGTTCGTTGATCTGCTGTTCCCTGAAACCGCTGTCAAATACAAGGAATAATACCATGTCTCCCATCTGCCTTGATGAGACCTTTCTCATACACCAGCTCAAGGAGTTGTTAAGCATCCCCTCTCCGTCAGGGTATTCAGACCAGGTTGTCCACTATGTGGGCAAAGAACTGGAAAAACTGGGCATTGAATTCGAGGTCACCCGCAGAGGATCCATCCGGGCCACCCTGCCCGGAAAACAGAACACCCTGGACCGGGCGGTCACGGTCCATCTGGACACCCTGGGGGCCATGGTCAGTCAGCTCAAGGACAACGGCAAACTGGCCCTCACCCCCATCGGCAACTGGTCCAGCCGGTTTGCCGAAGGGGGACGTGTCACCATCTTCACCCAGGCCGGTCCCAGGCGGGGCACGGTCCTGCCCCTGAAAGCCTCGGGACATGCCTGGGGGGATGCCGTGGATGCCCTGCCTGTGGGCTGGGACCATGTGGAACTGCGGGTGGATGAAATCTGTAACAACCAACAGGACCTGGCGGATAATGGCTTTGACATCGGTGATATCATTGCCTTTGACGCGTTGCCGGAAATAACGGAGAACGGGTTCATCAATGCCCGTTACCTGGATGACAAGGCAGGGGTTGCCGTTGTTCTCACTGTGGCAAAGGCCCTTACCGAAGCCGGCGTGGTTCTGCCTGTGGATTGCCACCTGATTTTCACCATATTCGAGGAGATCGGATTCGGCGCATCCTCAGATGTATACGCCGATGTATCGGAGATGGTGGTAATCGACCTGGCCCCTGTGGCACCTGGCCAGAACTCCTCGGAATATACCGCCACCATTGCCATGAAAGACCAGGCCGGTCCCTTTGATTACCATTTGTGCAGGAAACTTGTAAACTTATGCCAGGGCTGTGACATCAATTTTCGCAAAGATATTTTCAAATTCTATCGCAGCGACTCAGCCTCTGCCATTGAAGCCGGCCATGATGCCAGAACCGCCCTGGTGGGATTCGGGGTGGATGCCTCCCACGGATATGAGCGGACCCATATATCCGCCCTAACCGCAACAGCCCGGCTGATCAGCGAATATATCCAGAGCGAACCCACTTTTGCACAGGACGACAAGCGGTGGTCCTCCCTTGCGGAATTTCCCCACCAGCCGGACCGGGAGGTCATCAAGCTGAAAACCTGATTACCGTTTCAAATATCCTGACGAAGTGCCGGATTTTTTTTTGACATGCCGTTGAATTTCGCATGCTGCCAGTAAATATTTGACAAATTATAGCAGATTCCATATCTGTTTCTCATATAATACCGGTATGAAGATATCCTGTAGGGAATCCATCATTTTTTGTATTATTTTTCAGGGGAGGAATGTATCATGAAACAGATAAAAAAAACCGTAGTTCTTGTTCTGGCATTTCTATTATTTGCCCTGCCGGCCCTGGCAGGGCAGCCAAAGTATGTGTTTTATTTTATCGGAGACGGCTTAGGCGCATCCCAGCGGCAATTCAGTGAATTTTTTCTGAGGGAAAAAACCGGCAACCCCTCCGCTACCCTTTTGATGAACACCTTTGAAATTGCCGGCATCAACAGCACCTATGCCGCCGATACCCTGATTACCGATTCCGCCGCAGCCGGTACGGCCCTGGCATCGGGTATCAAGACCAACAAAGGGATGATCGGAAAAAATGCCGCCGGCCGAAATGTCAAGACCCTGATCGAGGCGGCTGAAGAACATGGCCGGATGACCGGCATCATCACCACCACCCGGCTGACCCATGCCACACCCGCCGCATTCTGTGCCCACAACATCTCCCGAAACAATGAAAATGAAATCGCTGTGGATATGGCAACCAGCGGGGTGGACTTCTTTGCCGGCGGCGGTATCCGCCATTTCATTCCCCAGACTGCAAAAATAACGGAGCCGGATGCCACTGGCCGCCCCATCAAATCCAAGCGCAAAGACGACCAGGACCTGATTCAGGCATTAAAGGAAAAAGGATATGACACCTTTATCGGCATGCAGGGGGCCCGGGCATTCAGCCGGACCGACTTTTCCAGAAAAGAAAAGGTGTTTGCCGCATTCACCTACACCCACCTGCCCTATGAGATCGAACGGATCAGCAAGTATCCGGATGTTCCGTCCCTGGCTGCCATGACCCGGGCTGCGGTTGAATCCCTGTCCAGGGATCCGGATGGTTTTTTCCTGATGATCGAAGGCGGCCGGATCGATCATGCCGGCCATGCAAATGACCCCACCGGTGTGATTCATGATACCCTGGCCTTTGATGATGCGGTGCGGGAAGCCTATGAATTTTACCTGCAGCACAGGGAAGATACCCTGATCGTAGTGGTGGGGGACCATGAAACCGGAGGCATGGGCCTGGGCATGGATGCCATGGGATACAAGCTGGATCTGGCAAAGCTCCTGAACACAAAGGTATCTGTGGAAGACACCCTGGCGTATGGTGACGGACAGTACAAAGGGAATCGCCAGGCTTATCTGGCATTTCTGGCGGACCGGTTCGGCCTGGACAACCTTTCAGAAGAGGAAACCGCCCGTCTGGAAAAAGCCATGACAGATGCGGATGCCGGCAAAACCGCCGGGTATTACAAGGTCAACCCGGCAGCCCTGACCGCTGCCCACCTGCTGTCTGAACGGGCCAACATCAGCTGGACAACCACGATCCACACCGCCACCATGATCCCCATGTCCGCCACAGGGGTGGGAGCCCACCGGTTCTCAGGGTGGAAAGACAACACCCAGATCGCCCTGACCATGGCCGGTCTGCTGGGATTCAACTTATAAACCGCCTGACAACAGCCTGTGCCCGGCCCGGGATTGCTTATTCCCGGATCCCGGGCACAGGCTGCCGGCATGGGATCACCGTGCATACCCTGCCTGAAGTCTCTTGTGGTGCCCTAGTGAAAGTGACAACCCCCTTGCTCTGCAGATATCATTCTGCTATCACCCTGACATGGTAAAAACGACCATCATTCATACCCTGTTTCTGGTGCTGACCCTGGCAGGCATTGCCGGCTATTATGCCGTCAAACCGCTGACCCAGAGAATCGCCCCGGATGTTCTGGAGACCACTGCCCGGATTTTAACGGTTGATAATGAGGATGTCCGGTCATCTGGCCTTTCCCATATCGGGCACCAGGAACTGGAAGTGGAGATCCTTAAAGGCCGGTACAAGGGAAA
>JAABSS010000240.1 GCA_011390235.1 Desulfotignum sp. | reverse complement strand
GGGTCCATGACGCAGATTTTATAGCCTACCTGGTCCGGGCCTGTGAAGAGATGCCGGCGGACAAATCCCTTTACCCCTATGTGTTTCCCATCCGGAACAAAACCCGGCCGCCCAGAGAATCCACGGTTCTCCCGGGATACTACTGCATTGACACCTTCACCCCCATCCACCGCAATGCCTGGCCTGCGGCCCGGGCCGGGATAAATGCCGCGCTCACGGCAGCTGACGCGCTGCTGGCGGGCCGGCGCATCGCCTACGCCCTGGTGCGGCCCCCGGGGCACCATGCGGAACGAAGGTCCTTCGGCGGGTTCTGCTATTTCAACAATGCGGCCATTGCGGCCCAATACCTGCGGGAACAGGGCCGGGTGGCCATCCTGGACATCGACTACCACCACGGCAACGGGCAGCAGGATATCTTCTATCACCGCTCCGATATTCTCACCGTGTCCATCCACGGCCATCCTGAATTTGCCTATCCCTATTTCACCGGATTTGAAGATGAAACCGGCACAGGCGAAGGCGAAGGATTCAATTACAACCTGCCCCTGGCAGAAACCGTTGACGGAAGAACTTTCCGCAGCGCCCTGATGCGGGCCCTGGCAAAGGTCGCTGAATTTGATCCTGACTTTCTGGTGGTCTGCCTGGGCCTGGACACGGCCCGAAACGATCCCACCGGCACCTGGTCTCTGACACCCAAAGATTTTTTCCGGAACGGCCGGATGATCGGGGCTGCCGGCCTGCCCCTGCTGGTGGTCCAGGAAGGCGGATACAACACCCGGAACCTGGGGGTAAATGCCCGGCATTTTTTCGAGGGCCTGGCCAAAGCCGTGTTCACCCCGACCCGGGACAGAACTCTAACCCCGGCCGCCCCCAGAGGTATTCAGTTCCGGTATGACCCCATGCCTGAAGATGTGGAAAAGATCCGGCACCTGGTGGCCGCCACAGGATTTTTCAGAGAGGATGAGGTGGAGATTGCGGCCCAGCTGGTGGCAGAACGCCTGGAGAAAGGCCCGGTCAGCGGATATTATTTTGTCATGGCCGTCCGGACCGGCGGCCGGCTTGCCGGCTATGGCTGCTACGGCCCCATTCCCTGCACCTTGGCCGGATATGACATCTACTGGATCGCGGTGACCCCTGAATTTCAGGGAAAAGGCCTGGGCCAGACCCTTCTGGCGAAAATGGAGCAGCTGATCACAGAAGCCGATGGACACACCATCTATGTGGAAACCGCGTCACAGCAGAAATACGCCCCGACCCGCGCCTTTTACGAACGCTGCGGATACACGATAGCAGCCACCCTGCCCGATTTCTACAGCCCCGGAGATGCCAAGGTGATTTACAGCAAGCCGTTGAAAACACCCACGACGATCCGGACCGGCCATCGGGCAATGAGACAACCGGAATCCGGCAGTGATTGAAAAACATTTAAGCGTTTGAAACACTGGTTGTTGCCCCATGGGTGTTTCACAAACCAGATTCAAGCAGATGGTTTAAAATAATTGAAATTTAACCAGTTATCCTTGTGATTTTTCCAAAGCGGCGATCTTTTGGCCGGCAGGCAGCTGTTTGATCCGGTATTCCAGTTTGAAGGCCGCTGATTTTTCCAGGTTTTCCCGGACTGCTGCCAGGGTCACCGGCAACCGTGCCCGGGTATATCTGGAAGCGGTCCCCTGGTTGTGCTTCAACAGGCGGGTGTCAAGATCGGTGGTGACACCGCAGTACAGGGATTTATCCGCACATTCCAGTAAATAGACCGACCAGACCGCCATTCAGCTTCCCCCCATTCATGATTGCCCACCAAAGCTCCCCGGCGGACAGTCATATTTTTTTGCCTTTCATGCATACCCGTCTGTACGGTATCTGTCAAGAAATTCGGAGGGTCTGTCTCACCCTTCAAACCACGGGGACCTCTCCGAACAAAAAAACTGTCTGTTGATTTTTCTTATTCAATCTTGCGTGTTTACTTAATGAGAAGCATGGTTATAGTATTCTTTATTAAGGCCAAATCAAACCAAGGACAAATCAAAATTTTGTCAAGGCCTTTGACACAAATTAAGGAGGAACATCCATGTATTCTAAAACCGTTATGGACCATTTCAGAAATCCACGTAATGTAGGTGTTATAGAGGATGCGAACGGGGTTGGGGAAGTTGGCAACCCTTTGTGCGGTGACATGATGACCATCTATTTGAAGATAACAGATGACGCCATTGATGATATCAAATTCCAGACGTTCGGGTGTGGTTCCGCCATTGCTGTATCCAGTATGCTCACCGAGATAGCAAAGGGCAAACCCATTTCAGAAGCAAAAAAGATTACCAACAAGGATGTCGCCAATGCCCTGGAAGGGCTGCCGAAAAACAAGCTTCACTGCTCAAACCTGGGTGCGGATGCGCTGCAACTGGCTATAAAAGATTATGAAGCCCGCAAAGAAGGAAAAGCACCGGTTGAAATCAAAAAAAAAGAACTTCATAAACACAACCCTGACGAAAAATGCTATTGCCCGTATTGTGATATTGAAATTCAAGAAGAGGCATCTTTCTGCAAGGCATGCCAGTCTGATTTGGTTGAAGATCACCATTAATACGAAACCATGAAGAGGCAAATCAAAAATGAAAATTATTAATCTGGACCACATATCTTCCAAACCGTTGATCCCTGAAGTAAAACAGGCAATGATCGATGCCATCAACAATGATTACGCCAATCCTTCCAGCCAGCACAAAAAAGGAGAGCAGGCAGCTGATGCCCTGGCAAAAGCACGGGAGTCTGTAGCCGGGCTGCTGCATGCCAAGACCCCGAAAGAGATTGTCTTCACCTCCGGCGGTACCGAGTCGGTCAACCACGCCATTAAAGGCGTGGCATGGGCCAACGCGGAAAAGGGCAAACATATCATCACTACCAACATCGAACACAATTCGGTTATCCGGAGCTGTAAACGGTTAAAGAGCCAGGGATTTACAATCACATCTGTTTCCGTTGACGACAAGGGAAGAGTAGATCCCGCGGATATTGCCAAAGCCATTACCGATGACACCATCCTGGTTTCGGTCATGCATGCCAATAATGAAACCGGCACCCTCCAGCCCATTGAAGAAATCGCCAAAATCACCAGGGAAAAGAAAATCATCTTTCACACGGATGCAGTGGATTCCGTGGGAGTTATGCCCTTTGATGTTCAGAAAATGGGAGCAGATCTGGTGAGTTTTGCCGCCAACACATTTTACGGGCCCACCGGTGTGGGTGGTCTGTACATCAGACGGGGAACCATGATCTGGCCGTTACTGGACGGCGGGGTTCAGGAAGCCAGCAAACGCGGCGGCACGGAAAATCTGCTGGGCATTATCGGTATGGGCGTGGCAGCGGACCAGGCCAGGCAGCATATGCATTCACGGCTGGTCCATCTGGAAAAACTCAAAAACAAACTGGTCACTGAACTGCCCAACTATA
>JAABSS010000251.1 GCA_011390235.1 Desulfotignum sp. | reverse complement strand
CGGGTCACAGGCATGGAATGCCTGAAAATGGAACTGGGTGAGCCTGACGATTCCGGCAGAAGGCGGCCGGTGCCCATCGAAGGATCTGAATACCGCATTGACTGCGATCTTGTGGTGGTATCAGTGGGCTCCAATGCAAACCCCCTGTTGACCAATGCCACCCCCGATATGTCATTGAACCGCTGGGGCAATATTGTGGCTGATACGGTAACCGGTAAAACCACCAAAAAAGGGGTCTGGGCCGGCGGCGACATCGTCACCGGTGCAGCCACAGTGATCCTGGCCATGGGGGCCGGCCGGGCGGCGGCCAACTCCATGCATGATTATTTGACCATCGGCTGGTAATTTACCCGGACATAAAAAAGCACAGGCAATGGGGGCTGGTTTGCAACCAGCCCCCATTGCCTTTTCAGGAACACTTTATTTTCTGAAAAACCCCACTCACGCAGGTGCAATAAACACCTTATGTTCCACCAGGGACAATGAGTGGATATGGCCTTTGACAAATTTCTGCTCCCCGAAAATAGAAACCAGGCGGATGCCGTCTTCATCCGGCTCCACCTTGTCAACCGCTTCCATGATCAGGGTCTGGGTACCGTTTTCCTTGAAATATGCGTTTGCTTCACACATGTCTGTATCTCCTTGCATTACATCATATAAAAGACAGATGGGATGCCATAAGCTCATCCACCAGCATGGGCAGGGGCAGTCCTGCCACCCCCACAATGTCGATATTTTCCTGGCTCAGGGGCAAAAGCACTTTTCTGGCATCTGACAGGCTGATGGCAGCAGCAATCTCGCAGGTCACTTCCCCCATCATGGCATGGGGCATGATGATGCCCACGGGCCCTATGATCACATCCGCCTTTTTTACAGTCTGAATAATGGCATTGGTACCGGATGCCCCCTTGTTGGCCCGGGACTTGAGCATCTGGGCCGTTGCAATGGCATTGGTGCCCAGGGCAATAATCTCGATCTGTTCACCAAACCGGTCCTTGAGTTTTTTAATGATAACCGCACCGATGCCGCCGCCCTGCCCGTCCACAACACAGACTTTTTTTGTTTGTTTTGTATCCATTTCAGCCCATTATTTTATGTCTGATTCTTTCCGGGAATTCACAAAAGGCTGCAGGTGCTGCCAGATGCTTTCTTCAACTGCATCCTCTGAAACATTTCCATCCACCACCACCACCTTTTCCCGGTCCTTTAAACGGTCAAAGGCAGCAAAATAATTATGGCGCACCTGTCTGAGGATGTCAATTTTTTCATACATATCCAGACGGTGCCGGCCGGCCCGGATCCGGTCCAGACAGGTTTCAGGCGCCACATCGATAAAAAGGGTCAGATCCGGTCTGATAATCTGCGCATTCAAACTGTTCAGGGTGATGATCCATTCCAGGTCCATGTCCCGGGCATGGTAGGCATAAGAGGAAAAATAATACCGGTCGCACAGCACCACCCGGCCTTTTTCCACCAGGGCCTGCACCCCGGTTTCCGGCTTCACCAGATGATCGGTTCTGTCTGCGGCAAACAGGGCCGCAATGGTCCACGGATCACTGGAGATCCGTCCTTCCAGCATGTCACGGATCAAAGATCCCACAGGACCGTTTGTGGGTTCACATGTGGTCACAGCTTCGCTGCCCATGCTGGTGAGCCGTTTTTGTATCCGGGCCATCTGGGTGGTTTTACCGGATCCGTCCAGCCCTTCGAACACCAGAAATCTGCCTGTTGCCATGTGCCCCACATCATTTTTTAAAGGTTTTTGTCACAACAGCGGCATTTATATCAGCAACCAGACACCCTTGCAAGACCGGATTCTCATCCAGGCCGGGCAGAAACATTCTTTTGCATAATGCTGGCATCCAGGCTGCGTGTCAGAGACTGGAGACGGGATGCCAGGTTAATGATATTTCCCACCAGGAGATAGGAACGCCGATCCGGGCTGCCGATGCTGACATATGAAGAAAAAAATCGCTGGTCATACTTTTGTCCCTTTTTTTGTGTTTAGAAATATAACATCAAATGATTGTCATTGCCATTTCCTTTACCAGAGGCTGAAAAGCCCGATCTCAAAGATGCGGTTGCGCAAAATATTCAAACAAGACCATTCTGTCCTTGACAACCGTCTTTTGCTTGTCTTAATATTCTAATTTTAGAATCAACCACTCAAAAAAGAGGGATAATCCAAAATGAATAGAAAAACCCTTATTTTTCCCTTGGTATTTTGCACGTTGTCTCTTTTCGTCATATCCTTGTCAGGATGTGTGTCCTCCATGTCCACAGGCTCCAGCAAAGCCAAGACAGAAGCCACCGGGGCAGCCGGCGGCGCAACCGCCCAGAACGCCAACCAAGAGCTGGAAAGCTGCGACGCTTCACTTGGAACCATGGCAATCTATGAAGAAGATTCAGAACCCTGGTACCGGTACCTGACAAGGGATTTAAGGCTCCCGTCCACAATCCCTGTCATCCGTCTTCTAGCACAGCAGTCCAATTGTTTTGTTGTCGTTGAAAGGGGGCGTGCAATGAATCAGATGATGCAGGAGCGGGTCCTTATGGAATCCGGTGAAATGCGATCCGGTTCAAACTTCGGGAAAGGGCAGATGGTCGCGGCCGACTATACCGTGTCTCCCTCCATCACATTCAGCGCAAAGGATACAAGCGGTGCCGGCGGTGTGATCGGCGGTCTTTTCGGTTCTGTGGCCGGTGCCGTGGCCGGCGGTTTTAAAACCAGCGATGCCAGTACCGTCCTGACACTCATTGAAAACCGGTCCGGAGTCCAGCTGGCTGCTGCAGAAGGCAGTGCAAGAAATACGGACTTCAACCTGCTGGGTGGTGCGTTCGGCAGCGGTGTCGGTGGGGCGGTCGGCGCATATTCAAATACACCGGAAGGAAAGGTCTTAGTCGCGGCATTCACTGACTCCATGAACAACCTGATTCGGGCGCTCAAGTCCTACAAGGCCCAGACGGTAAAAGGGGGTCTTGGCACCGGCGGTCAGCTCGCGGTACAGGGTGGTGTTCAGGAACAGCAGATGGCTGCAGCTGCTGCTCCGGCAAAGCTTGAGGGCGTCATGACCGAAAGGGTGTTTAACTCTGCAGCCCAAATCTATGAGTATGCTATTGTGTTGAAAGACAAAAGCCAGACTTATCGGTTCAACAGTGCCAGGAAAATCATGTACAAAAATGATCTGGTTGAATTCTCACTTGCAGGCGGTAAGGTTGATGAAGGCTCCATCAAACTGCTAGAAGCAAGATACCTGCAGAAATACTGGCAGTAATCCAATATATGGAGGCAGGTTTTGCTCACACGATCTATTGGCAGCTGCCTCATACCACACAATATCGCTCTGTTAGTTTGATCAAGGAGTTTAACTACTCTTGTTCTGCGTCACTTTCTATATCGAAGAGAAGACGAATACTCTTAAAACCCACTGGAGCTTCCTTTGATTCTCCTAAAATTCAACAATATTTTCGTTATCATTGACTGATCAATTGCGCATCGGTCATCCCAAAATACCTCATAAAATATTCAAGGTTTGGCAAAGGCCCAGTGAAAAAAGCAAAAAAATTTCACCAGGAGTTTTGTTTTTCCCTTGCACAGGAGACAGCAGATGTTATGGTGACAGACGCAGTGACAAAAGTATTGACCCAAATGAACAGGTACCAACACAAATGAAAAACTTATATTCAGATGCAGATATTGCTGGATTGGTTCTGTTTGTGGGACTGGCCCTGGTTTTTTCATTTCTGTGCTCAGTGGCGGAAGCAGTCCTTTTGAGTATCACCCCCTCCTACATTGAAAGCCTGAAAGAAAAACGCCCCAAGCTGGCCGCCCTGTTAAAGCGGCTGAAGCAGGACAACGTGGACCAGTCCCTTGCAGCCATATTAACCTTGAATACCATTGCCCATACCGTGGGGGCCATCGGTGCCGGGGCCAAGGCCACGATTGTGTTCGGAAGCGCCTGGTTCGGGGTCTTTTCCGCTGTCATGACCCTGATGATCCTTTTTCTTTCTGAAATCCTTCCCAAAACCATCGGCGCTGTTTACTGGCCAAAGCTTGTGGGACCAACTGCAGTTTTTATAAATACATTGACTGTTGCCTTATACCCTGTTGTATGGCTGTCTGAAAAACTGACAAAATCCATCTCCCGTGGAAAGGATATGCATATTTTCTCCAGAGATGAATTCATTGCCATGGCATCGGTGGGGGAAACCACCGGCCAGATCCACATCAAGGAATCTCGAATCATCCAGAACCTTCTGTGCTTTGAATCTTTAAAAGTAACCGATATCATGACACCCCGTACGGTCATCTCGGCACTTGCCGAAGACATGACAATCCAGGATTCACTCAAATACATCACCCAGACCCCCTTTTCCCGCATTCCCCTGTATAAATCCCATATTGACGACACCACCGGGTTTGTTCTAAAGGATGATGTGCTGATTTTTGCCGCCCAGAAACGGGGCAATGAAAAACTCAGCGTATTGAAACGAAATATCCTTGCGGTTCCCGGCACAATTTCATTAACCGTGCTTTTTGAACGCTTTCTCAAAGAGCGCCAGCATATTGCTGTTATTGTCAATGAACATGGGGGTATAGACGGGCTGGTATCACTGGAAGACCTGATAGAAACCCTCATGGGAATGGAAATCGTGGATGAAACAGACAATGTTGTAGACATGCGGAGCCTGGCCCGGAAACAATGGATGGCCCGGGCAAAAGCCATGGGCCTTGAACCAAAAGATGTGGAAAAAAACAATGACATATGATGTTATAATCGTGGGCGGGGGACCTGCCGGACTTTTTGCCGCCTGGTATTTGATGGAACATGCCAGGCTCAAGGTATTGTTAATCGAAAAAGGCAAGGATTCGTTGAAACGCAAATGCCCCAACCACAAACTGCAAAAATGCGCCCAGTGCATTCCGTGTAATATTTTATCGGGCATCGGCGGCGCAGGCCTGTATTCCGATGGGAAACTCAACTTCATTCCCCGGCTGGGCAAAACTGATCTTACACAATTCATGCCTCTGACAGAGGCCCAGGCCCTTATTGATGAAACCGAGGCGATTTTCACCCGGTTTCACATGGATGGACCGGTGTATCCCACTGACATGGATGCGGCCAGACAGATCAGAAAAGAAGCCAAACGCTTTGGCATCGATCTGATGCTCATCCGGCAGAAACACCTGGGATCCGACAATCTGCCCGGCTATATTGCAGGCATGGCAGAGCATATACAGTCCAAAGGCCTGGCGGTCAGGCTCAATGAAACCGTTGTTGATATTCTGGAAAAAGGCGGCCGGGTCACGGGCGTGGTAACCGACAAAGCCACCTATGAGGCTCCCAACGTTATCCTGGCCCCGGGCCGCATCGGTGCCAACTGGGTGGCATCGGTGGCCGCAAAACACGGTATCAATCTGAGCCAGCGGGGGATTGAAGTGGGGGTCAGGGTGGAAGTCCACAACGATATCATGGACGATCTGTGTAACATCATCTATGATCCCACATTTTTTATCCAGACCAATACCTATGATGACCAGACCCGGACCTTCTGCACCAACCAGGGCGGGTTCATTTCCCTTGAAAACTACAAGGATTTTGTCTGTGTCAACGGCCATGCATATTCAGACAAAAAATCAGAGAACACCAATTTTGCATTTTTATCCAAGGTGATACTCACGGAACCTGTGACCGACAATCAGGCCTATGGAGAGTCCATCGGCAGACTGGCCACCATCATCGGCGGAGGAAAACCCATCCTCCAGCGGTTCGGGGATCTGAAACGGGGCCGCAGGTCCACCTGGCACAGAATCCATAAAGGCTATATCGAACCCACCATGACCAATGTGGTATGCGGGGATATTGCCATGGCACTGCCTGAAAGAATTCTGTCCAATATCATTGAGGGTCTGGAATCCCTTAATCTTGTGGTACCCGGGGTATCCAATGATGAAACCCTGCTCTATGCACCGGAGATCAAATTTTTTGCCACCCAGGTGGAAACGGACAACCATCTGGAAACCGGCATCCAGGGCCTGTATATGGCCGGAGACGGTCCAGGGGTGGCCGGCAATATCGTTTCAGCCGCAGCCACAGGCCTTATCCCGGCAAAACGCATCATTGCCCGTCAATAAACAGCAAATTACTCAGGATAGTAGATGGCACAGGCATCATCGGATTCCCATGCCATGACGCGGGATACCTGAAGGCTTTCATCCAAAGTGTCATCCAGAAGTGCCTGGACCTGCTGGGCAATATAAACGGCAATCCGCTCCGAAGTGGGTTGTTTGTCTTTGAACGCGGCCAGTTCATTGAGAAACGTATGATCCAGATCCCCGTCCACCACCTTGCGCACCGCTTTTTTGATATCTCCGAAATCTGCCAGCACACCGGCGGAATTCAGCTGCGGTCCTTTAACGCATACCTCCACATGCCAGTTATGCCCATGGAGATTTTCACATTTTTGACCCACCATGGTCAATTGGTGGGCACCGGCAAACCGGGTTTTTATTTTGAGTTCAAACATGGTTTCCGCCTGCTGCTATTTATTTTTGAACAGATTTTTCAACTTGTTGGAAATCTTGTTGGCATCCAGCTTGTCAAACTGCTTTAACAGGTCTTTTTGTTTGCCGGTGAGTTTGGTGGGGGTTTTAATGATCGCTTTTATGATCTGATCCCCCCGCCGGCCGGTGCGCAAAGAAGCAATGCCTTCCCCCCGCAGCCGGAAACTGTCTCCGAACTGGGTGCCTTTGGGAATGGTAAGTTTTTCCTCACCCACCAGGGTGGGAACCGTAATTTCGTCCCCCAGGGCTGCCTGGGCAAAAGAAACATCAATGGCACAGATGATGTCAGTCCCATCCCGCTGAAAAAACTTGTGGGGTTTCACATTAATGACCACATACAGGTCACCGGCAGGCCCGTTTGCAGAAGGAGAGGCTTCTCCTTCTCCGGTAAGCCGCAGTTTGGCACCCACATCCACACCGGCCGGAATTTTTACCTGGACCTTTCTGGTGACCTCCACCCGGCCGTTGCCCACACATTTGGGGCAGGGATCGTCAATAACACCCCCCCGGCCCTTACAATAGGGGCAGGTGGTCTTGACCTTGAAAAACCCCTGGCTCTGGATAAACTGGCCGGAACCGTGGCAATGGGCACAGGTTTGTGCCTGGGAACCGGGGCGGCAACCGCTCCCCTCGCATTCATCACAAGTGATCAGTCTGGGGATGGAAATGGTTTTTTCTGTGCCGAATGCTGCTTCCATAAAATCAATGGTCATATTATACCGCAGGTCCGAGCCCCGCTGCACCCTGGTACCCCGACCGCCCCTTGGACCGCCGAATCCGAAAAAATCTTCAAAAATATCACCAAAGCTGGAAAAAATATCCTCAAATCCACTAGGGCCTGAATGACCGGCACCTTCGAGACCCTGGTGACCGAACTGGTCATAAATATGCCGCTTGTTGTCATTGTTCAGAACTTCATAGGCTTCAGACGCTTCCTTGAATTTTTCTTCAGCATCTTTGTCATCTGGATTTTTATCAGGATGATATCTGATGGCCAGTTTTCGATATGCTTTTTTTAAAATCTGTTTGTCTGCGTCCCTGGCAACCCCCAGGATTTCATAATAGTCGCGTTTTTCTATCATATCCTACCTAATTTCCAGTCGTTTCCATTTGGTTTTATTTGTAATCCTGTCCCTGGTATGGTACTTTGCCAACCTGCCTGTGATAAATTATATATATTAATCCTGAAATTCAGGTTGTCAACGATGAACAAAGAACTTGATTTTGTCAAGGAAATGTTTGACAAAATTGCCCATAGATATGATTTTCTGAACCGCCTGCTCAGTTTTCGGCAGGATGTGGTATGGCGCATTCAGATGGTGCGGGCCGCCGCCCCTGCAAAAAAAAGCAAAATTCTGGATGTGGCCTGCGGCACCTGTGATGTGGCCCTGGAGGTCAGCCGCCACCTGAAAGGTCAGGCCTGCATAACAGGTGTTGATTTTTCTTATGCCATGCTCAAAGCCGGCCGCAAAAAAATTGTCCGGAAAAAAGACCAGTCCATATGCCTGGTGAATGGCGACGGGCTTTTTCTGCCGTTTAAACCAGACACCTTTGACACGGTATTTATTGCCTTTGGGATCAGGAACATCATGAACCGGCAACGGGCATTATCCCAGTTTCACACCGTCCTCAAAAAAGGGGGAAACCTGGCTGTTCTCGAACTGACCACCCCGCAGGCCCCGTTTTTCAGAACCATCTACCTGGCTTATTTCAAAAAAATTCTGCCCCTTATCGGTGCACTTTTTTCAAAAGAGTCCCATGCCTACCATTACCTGCCGGCATCGGTTTTACATTTCCCCTCGCCCACAGCATTTGCAACCCTCATGTCCGATGCTGGATTCGGCCATGTACGTTTCAAACCAATGACCTTTGGCATAGTGACCTTGTTTGTGGGCACCCGGGTATAAACCCTGCACACGAAAGCTGTCCATGAAGACTTGTTGACAAGTTTTACGGTTTACCATATAAGATGCTGGCTGGACAGACGATCAAAAAAAAGAGTTATACACAGCATGCAAGACAATTTATTTAAAACCGTTGAAGGCAAGCTGCTGCTGACCGGGATCTTTCTGGCACTTGTACTCGTGGCCGGTATTGTCTATTATTTTGTCACTGATTTTGAAACCGCAAAAACCCTGGTTCTGGTATTCATTGCCCACAGTATAGGGGGAAGGGCAGCCGGTATCGGCCTGTGTATCCTCCAGGACTTTGGTTCCTTTTCCACCATATTTTATAATTTTTATCTGGAAATTTTGATTGTCTGTTTTACCTATTCCATTTTTGTCTTAAGCGCCACCCAGTATCTGCGGGTGGAGTGGCTCACCCGAATGATGGAAAACATCGCAGTAAAAGCGTTTAAGAACAAACAAAAAATTGAACGATTCGGCTGGCTGGGCATATTCTTTTTTGTCATGGCGCCATTGCCGGTGACCGGTCCGGTGGTGGGATCCATCATCGGTTACATGCTCAGGCTCAGTCTTGTGAAAAATTTTTCCGCCACTTTACTGGGCACGTTAACCGCCATCATCGTCTGGTTTCAGTTCTTTGATTTTCTGGAAGAGCGGTTTCATATGATTCAGTATATATTTGCCCTTATTGTTGTCCTGGTGCTGGTTGTCAATTTTAAAAAAATCAAGATGTTCATCCGGGCTGTCACCCAAAAAACCCGGATCAGAAAATAAATCTGAACAACAGTTCATGAATGATGGATCCAAACCGGTTTTCTGCATCTGAATAACGACCATGCCCTGGTATCAAAACCGTTTCTTTAATATGGTGTGGGCCAGAAAATTTTTATCATCCCGTTTGGGATAACCAATGTTATAGTGCAGCCCCCGGCTTTCTTTGCGCATGAGAGCGGACCTGATCACAAGCTTTGCCACTGTGGCAATGTTCCGCAATTCCACCAGATCTGATGTCAACTTGAAATCCCAGTAGTATTCATTGATCTCATCCTGGATGGTTTTAATGCGCCGGGCCGCACGCTGGAGGCGCTTATCCGATCTGACAATGCCCACATAATTCCACATCAGGCGCCGGATCTCATCCCAGTTGTGAGAGACCACAATGGCTTCGTCACTGTCTGTTGTGTTGGTTTCATCCCAGGTATCCAGGGTGATATCAACCTTGTTCTTGATGGCTGAAAATTCCTTTGCCGAATCCAGATACGCATTATGGGCATATACAAGGGCCTCCAGCAGAGAATTGGATGCCAGGCGGTTGGCACCGTGAAGGCCTGTGCAGGCAGTTTCTCCCACAGCATACAGGCGCTGCACATCTGTTTTTCCGTTCAAATCTGTTGCCACACCACCGCACATGTAATGGGCTGCCGGCACCACCGGAATGGGATCGGTGGTGATGTCAATCCCATATTCCAGACACCGGGCATAGATATTGGGGAACCGCTGCCTGATAAATGCGGCATCCTTGTGAGAAATATCCAGAAAAACCGATTCTGCTCCGGTTTTCTTTAATTCATTGTCAATGGCCCTGGCCACCACATCCCGGCAGGCCAGTTCCCGGGCAGGGGTATAGTTCTCCATGAACCGCCGGCCTTTGTCATCCAGCAGTCTGCCCCCCTCTCCGCGCACAGCTTCGGAAATAAGAAAATTTTTGGCTTGTGGATGATACAGACAGGTGGGGTGAAACTGGACAAATTCCAGATTTGCCACAGATGCACCGGCCCGGTAAGCCATGGCAATACCGTCTCCTGTGGCAATATCCGGATTGGAGGTATACAGATATACCTTGCTGGCACCGCCGGTAGCCAGAAGGGTCACAGCTGTATGAAACGTTTCCACATTGCCGGTGCTTTTATTCAAGACATACGCCCCGCAGCAGATATTTTCATTCTGTGTCACCAATATCCCGCTTCTGACAGAAGAAGAAAAGGTGATCAAATTGACCGCAACATGATTCTCCAGGATAGTGATGTTGTCATGTTTTTCTACACAATCCACCAGCGCATCTTCAATTTCTTTGCCGGTCAGATCATGGGCGTACACAATGCGTTGGACGGAATGGCCTCCTTCTCTGCCCAGAGAAAAATCATATTTCCCCTTACCTTCCTTGTTAAACCGTGCCCCCTGGTCCACCAGCTCCTTGATCCTTTCAGGACCGTTTTCCACCACCATTTTAACCGCATCCGGGTTGCACAGGCCGTCACCTGCCTTCATGGTATCTTCCATGTGCAGGGCAAATGAATCCTGTTTGCCGAATACAGCAGCCACACCTCCCTGGGCCAGGGCTGTATTGCTCTGCTGGATATTTTTTTTGGTAATAATAGTGACCTGTCCGTGCCGGGCTGCTTTCAAGGCATAGCTCAAACCGGCGATACCGCTGCCAATAACCAAAAAATCGGTTCTCCTGATCATAACAACGACCGTTTTTTCTTTTTACGGGTACTCAACCCGAGAATCAATCCCACCATGAACACGCCTGCCCCGCTGAGGAACCATAAAATCTGCTCGTTGTTCAGATTTTTCTCTAACGTCTTTATCTGCTGCTGCTGTTCTTCCGACAATGAAAGAAGGTCTTTGTACCGGGCATCCAGTTTAAAAAAATCAGCTGATGCCTGTTCCAGCTTGCGGTATTTTTTTTCTATACCTTCCAGTGCAGCATTTTTTTCGATCAGGGCCTGGTTTTCTTCCCGGCTGTTTTCAAGGGCCTCGGCCAGGCGTTCATTTTCCCTGCTCAGTTTCTGAACCTGGATCGTCAATGGTTTGTCTTCGGTAAGAAACCGTGTCAATACCCATCCGCTTTTCTGGTCATCTGTCTGCACCATGGACCAGTCCTCCTGGTACTCCAGTATCTCAAGCCTGGTGCCTGACACCAGCATGGCCACAATTTTATGTTCCACCCCGGGCCCTGTGCGCATGGTAATTTTGGTAACAGGACTTACGTAGGCTTCCTGTGCAAATGCGGCAAATGCCCATCCCCATAAACAGATGATAAAAAGTATTTTGATCGGTTTTGTCATGGTACTATTCATGTCTCCTGTTCTGATTGTATGATTGTTTCTATTATCCATTACCATTGCAGTTTTGCTTTATCAACCGCAAAAACCTTTATCCGGACATTTGTCCTTAAAAATGCCCACAGCCTCAGACTGGTCCGGGCAGATATTTTTTTACCTCCGGATACGAAAATCATTTCAAACTTGGGAAATATATGGGTATATACAAAAATTAATACATGTTTTTTAAAAGAACAGGCGCTTGCTGGCAAAAGCGCCCAATCCAATGACCCCAAAAAAGGAGATGTACAATGCAGAGCCCCGAGTGGCAAACCCCTTACTGGCCGGAAGGTGTGGCACATGATGTGACCGATTACCATTATCCTCTGACCCGGATCCTGGACAACAGCGCACAAAAATACCCTGACAATGTGTATACCATTTTTAACGGTGCTTCCAGGACCTATGCCCAGGTAAAAGACACGGCGGACAGAATAGCCACTTTTCTTGCTGATAAAGGCATTGAACAGGGGGACAAGGTAGCCATTTTTCTTCCCAACATCCCGCATTTCCCTGAGGTGCTTTTCGGGATCCTGAAAGCCGGTGCTGTAGCGGTCAACTGCAACCCGGTGTACACCCCGGCAGAGCTCAACTACCAGCTGAAGGACTCGGAATCCAAAATGGTGTTCTGCATGGACCATCCCATGTTTTACGCCAACACGGTGGAAGCCATAAAAGGCACGGAAATTGACACCGTCGTTGTCTGCAATATCAAATCCTATCTGCCGAAAATCAAGGCTTTTCTGGGGGGACTTCT
>JAABSS010000238.1 GCA_011390235.1 Desulfotignum sp. | reverse complement strand
CTGTGGTGTCGGTGTCAATGAGAATAAAGGCGGTGATGGTGCGCTTCATTTCCGGATATTCCGGGGTCTGCTTTTCCAGCATGGCAGTTCTGAAGCTTTCCATGCTTTTGGGGATAAGCCGGTCAATGCCGATGCCGTACCGCCGGTTGGCATTGGTATCCCAGTGGTGATAGGCAATATAGGTATACAGATCTGCAATGGTTCGGCCCGGAAAATACTTGATCAGTGCTCCGTTTTTGATGATAAAGGCCATGGGCAGATAGATGGTGTTGTACCAGTCCCTGGAGGCTTTGGCAAAATCGCAGTCTTTGCCTGACTGGGAAGCCAGATACACCTGGTGTCTGTGGATCTGCTGTTCCAGATAATTGTATTTTCCCAGTTCCGTAAGATCGATTTCAAGGGGCAGTCCGGTTTTTTGGAAAAATTTCTTTTTTTCTAAATACAGCAGGTTTTCCATGGTGTTTTGACCGGAAAGCAGTTCCACCACCTTGGCGGAAATTTCTGTCCATCCCAGTTCCTTGGCCGCCGACACCCGGTGGTTGCCGTCCAGCACATAATACTGGTCTCGTATCTGATACAGCTTTACCGGCTGTATGTTTTGGCCCTGGCGCATGGCCTGTTTGATGTCGGTGAACCGTTTTCCGGAAACATGTTTTTTGGGCCGGAACCTGGAATCAAAATCCGCATATTTGCCCACGCTGCCGATGATTTTTTCCAGGGCAATGGTCTGGATACCATGGTCAATGAACTGCACATCTTCTTCTTTGGCCTGCTGTTCATTGAAGGAGCTGACATGGTTGGCTTCATCCTGCCGGTGCGGTTCTGGCGAAAACAGGTGTTTGAATATGTTTTTCATGATTAAACCTCGATCAGGGTATATCCGCAGGTATTGAGCACCCGGGTGGTATCGGCCCGGGTTATTCTGTCGGCAAAGGTTTTAAAATCCCGGTGCACATGGCCATGGACAAAATATTCCGGCTGTCTTTTTCTGATCAATGTGTTAAAGCATGCAAATCCCATATGACACAGGTCCTCTTTGTCGTGGATATGCCGGGGCGGGGCATGGGTTACCACCATGTGAATCCGCCCCTTGCGCCACATGGAAAACCACAGGCTGGATATGTTTTTTTTCATCATGGCTTCGGTGTATTGATTGGCGCCGCCATTATACCACATGGATCCTTCCAGGCCCATGATGGTAAACGCTCCCACTGAAATGATCCGTTTGTGGATGTTTTCACAACCCACAGGATTGGTGGGGGTATAACGGATGTCATGGTTGCCTTTGACATAAAAAAGGGGAACATCCAGCCGGTCCCTGAGAAAAGACAGGTATTCCGGCTCCATATCTCCGCAGGAAATGATGATGTTCACCGGTCCCAGGGATTTTGTTTCCACCAGGTGGGTCAGGTTCTTATCAATAAAATCCGACACTGCCAGGATTTTGAGGCCACGGTACTGGAAAGGGAACGGTTTTTTATTCATGGAGCCCAAAATGTGTGCTGTCTGAAGTAAGGTTTTTTAAAAAATTCGGTCCTGCAACCGGGAGCTTATTGTATAAAAAAACTTATATTACGACAGAGAACCTTTTAAATCAAGCAGAATATATTAATGATTTTAGCTGGTTAGAATTATTGATAAAATAGTGCTTGCCATTTCATTTGGTTATGCTAAGTATAAAAGTTGATTCCAAAGCGGTTTATCAACCCATAACAGGGCTTGACAGCCATCTTCGGCTCCCCCGGAGATACAGAAATGTCAAACCCCAATTTTTAGGAGGAAAAAGATGAAAAAAGTATTAGTGTCCCTGTTTGCTCTGGCATTTGTTTTGATCGGTACACCCGGTTTCAGTGCCGACATTGAACTGGCCCAAAAATCAACCCTTGAAACCATTGTAAAGGCGGGAAAAATCCGTGTGGGATTTGAATCCGGATATCTTCCCTTTGAAATGACCAATACCAAAGGAGATTATATCGGATTTGACATTGACATGGGAAAGCAGCTGGCAAGGGCCATGGGTGTCAAGTATGAACCGGTGAATACCGCATGGGACGGCATTATCCCCTCTTTGATCACCAACAAGTTCGACATTCTTATTTCCGGCATGACCGTTACCCAGGAAAGAAACCTGGCCATTAACTTTACAGACCCCTATATCGTTGTGGGGCAGGCCATCCTGCTTAGCAAAAAACATGAAGGAAAGGTCACATCCTATAAAGACCTGAATGACCCCAAATATGTCATCACTTCCAAACTGGGCACCACTGGTGAACAAGCCGTTAAAAGAATGATCCCCAGGGCCACCTACAAAAGTTTTGAAGTGGAAACAGAAGCGGTCATGGAAGTCATCCAGGGCAATGCCGATGCCACTGTATATGATCTGCCCCTCATCGAGATCATGCAGGCCCAGCATGGAGAAGGCAAAACCATTGCCCTCACGGAACCCTTTACCTATGAACCCCTGGCCATGGCAGTCAGAAAAGGGGATCCTGATTTTTTGAATTTTTTGAACAATTTCATCCGCCAGTATAAACATGACGGCAGATGGCAGCAGGCCTATGACAAATGGATCAAGTCCGATGAATGGCAGAAAGATCTCCAGAATTAATCTTACCCTTAATCTTATCTGTCACAATTGTATCAGGATATTTTGAATGAATCAGGGCCGGCAGAAGACCTCTTCTGCCGGCCTGTTTTCTAAGGCTATAAATATGGAACAGAATGTATCCAACATCAAACGGCTGAGCAATCCCATTGCCTATATTTTGTCTGTGTGCGGATTTCTTGTGCTCCTGTTCATGGTCATCGGGTCGGTTTACTATGCTACAGTGGCCGTGGATTATCAGTGGCGCTGGTTCAAGGTGCCCAAATATTTCATGTACAAGTCCACTATTACGCTGTATGCGGAAGGGTACGGGGAAATAGACACCATTGCGGCCAACAAGGACAAATTTGACATTACCGTGTCCACAGATCTCGGGGATAGGACATATACGGTCCCGGAAGGCACTTTTGACTGGACCGAGGGGGATATGGTGGCCCCCGGGGATATCATTGCCAGCTATGAAGGGGGATGGAAGCCCGGCATTCTGGCCAAAGGGCTGTGGGTGACCCTGAAGATCTCGTTCATTGCCACTATTTTCGGGATACTGCTGGGGATCATCGGCGGTGTGGCAAGGGTGTCCAACACCCCTGTACTCAAATGGTCGGCCATGGCCTATGTGGAAGTTATTCGGGGGTCTCCTCTCCTGGTGCAGATCATGATTTTTTATTTTGTACTGGGAACCACCATGAACAAAATCCTGATGATGAACGGCATTCCCAAGCTTGATGCGGAATGGTACGGCATCATGGCATTGTCGGTTTTTACCGGGGCCTATGTGGTGGAGATCGTGCGGGCCGGAATCGAGTCCATTCACCCCGGCCAGGTGGAAGCGGCCCGTTCCTCGGGTATGACCTATTTCCAGTGCATGTTTCATATTATT
>JAABSS010000237.1 GCA_011390235.1 Desulfotignum sp. | reverse complement strand
CGTTGGGGCCTAAATGTTCCGCGCTGAATCCTGCCGGAAACAGGCCGTCATGGGGTTTGCCGTCTTTTTTGCTGCGGCGTTTGTTCACGATCCACCGGGCCCCTTTCATCAGAGCGGTGAAAAGAGGTTTTGACGGTGGCCGTCCGGTGCAGCAGGCGCACCGGTGGGCAATCCACAGCACCTGGCCGTTGGAATCCCATTCCCCTTCCTGGGACTGGAAATATCCGCTCAGGCTCTGGCGTTCGGGAAATCTCCGGATCAGGCGTTCGCTTCTCTTGCCAAGCCCCAAACCCAGCAGGGCATTGATCATTAAACAGGCATCCCGGAACCAGAACCGCCGGTATGTATAGGGACCTGGAAATATCTCATCTGCACTCAGCAGCAGCATGGTCCTGACTGCTGCATCATACAGAAATTGAAAATGTGTATCCGGTATGGACAAAACAGCGGCCTGTGAGACAATCTGGGCAGCCGGCGTGACCTGTGTACCGGCCCCGGGAAAGCGTGTGGCCGTGTCCTGATCCAGGGGCACCCGGACATCGATATGGGTGGTTTCATTGGCACCAACCGGAAAAAAAGCGGCTGCCGTGGCCATGCCGATGGGGCAATCTGCCTGGTTTTCAGCTTCGGCACGGTGCAGATCCAAAGACACATCCCCGTGATCATAGGTGGAAAACAACACCTTGTCCGGCACAGTGCCAAAGTATACCTTATGGGAGTGGTTGATGGTAAACGTGCTGTCCTCATAAAGGATATGGTCGATGAAATGAATGCCTTCCGGATTATAGGGCCGTATGGATACAATAAGCCATCCATTCTCTTTTTGTATACTGCCTTTTGCAGTCAGCAGCATCACCGGATGTGCAGGATTGTCCATTGCCACCGTGGTGCTGCAGACCAAAGACAGATTGTCTTTTGCCGTGGCCGTGGTAACAACGAGTTCGTCTGCCAGATCCAGTGTCTGTTCAGCCTGTGCCTGCCGGGACGGCAAAAGCATGTTGTCGGTTTCAGTCATGAGCCAGACATCAATGGACCATGCGTCAAACAGTGGTGTTACCAGTCCTCTGGGATCAATGACAGGGTATGCTGCAAGGTCTGGATGCCCCACTGCGGTCCAGTTTCTGTGGGTGACATTGATATGGGAAAAAGTAAATCCCCGGGGGATAAAAGACGCGTCCCTGGGGGTGAACTGTTTTACCACCCAGTAGGGCCAGATCCAGTCAAGGTTGTATTGAATGGCCCGGGTGTTGACCAGGCCCCGGGCATGAAAAATGAGCCCGGCCCGGAGCAGTTCAATGGGTTCCTGCACTTCTGATGGTTTGCTGAACTGACGCAGCCGGGCCATAAGGGTGACAGGATCCAGAAATCCGTAAAAACCGGTAACCCGTCTGATCAGAAAATGCCATGGCAGCCATTTTTTGAAGAGTCTGAGCATAATAGGTCCTGGTTAAATAAAGGGATTGGCAATATGCTGCTGCAGCTGTTTGTCAATGGTTTTTTCAAAAGGTCTGCCGTAATAATCATACAGACGGGTTTCCGTTTCCAGGTTCACCGGCATTTTGGGATCGAATTCAGGACCGTTTTCAATGGCGTGGGTGGTCAGATCCATTTCAAATGTGGAATCCGCCCAGTTAACGGATTTTGCCCAGTTCAAAGACAGCATGACTTTTTTGCCGCCGGGCAGCCAGTTGCGGGTGTCCACCACCACGTAACGCAGTGCCCAGGTTTCATCATCTAAAATAAAATCCTGGACATGTCCGATATCGCCATCCGAGGCCTTGATAAAATATCCTTTTACTTCTTTGAAAGACCGCAGATGGTTTTCTTCACTGTCTTCTGTCTGCTCTGACTCTTCCTCCAGGCCGGCTGGTGTGGCCGTGGTAATTGGTTCCACTGCTGCCGGATAGGTTGATGGTCCCCACAGGCCGGCCCCGGCCCAGTAATAGGGATAACCATAGTGCCGGAAAAATTTTTTTTCATGTTCCCGGGACACAGTTTCGTCTTCAGACAGGTCCGGACAGTTTTCCACCGCTTCTTTGGATACACTGAGAAAAAGGCTGCGGGTGTGCCAGTCAGGTGTGGCAATCATCAAAGGAGATACCAGCACCAGCTTTCCCACCAGCCAGTTTCCGGTATTGGCCGCTATATGGCGCACGGTCCACCACCGGTCATCGAACAGCAGGTCTTCACATGTGCCGAACTTTTCTTCTTCAACATATAATTTATATCCAATAATTTCATTTGCGCTTCTAAGCATACTATGCCTCCTTATGTATGTTTTCCGGGCCTTTTCATGATCGGGGCTCAGGTGAAAGTGCGGACAATGGATTGTGCTTTTTCAGCGATCAGGTCCCATTCGCTTCGTATTGCCAGTAAAAATGTATCCCAGGGTTCGGCTTCCGTCTCCGCAGCCCGGGTGTTGTCATGCCCATGCCGATGGGAAATGGTGAATGTGTAGAGGTCCAGAAGTTCTCGGGTACAGGTTTCTCTGCTGAAGTTTTGGGCCGTCTGCCAGGCGCTCTGCTGCCATGCGTAAAGTTTTTCAGGATCAGATACCGTATCACAGATACTTTGAGAAAAATCTTCTTCCCTGGCATCAGCAGGAAGAAGCAATCCGTTTTTTTTGTTTTCCACCACTTCTCTGACCCCGGGGGCATCAAGGGCGATGACCGGTGTTTTTGCAGCCATGGCTTCGGTAAGCACCATGCCCTGGGTTTCCGATTGTGAAGAAAAAACAAAGATATCCATGGCCTGGTAGGCATGGGCCAGATCCCTGCCTGCGAGATTTCCTGTCAGAATCAGCCGGTCAGAAAGGTTGCTTTCCGTAAAGATATCAGCAATTTTTTGTTTGTCCGGTCCGTCTCCTGCCACACAAAAAAAGGTGTCTGCAGAATTTTTCATGGATTTGGCAACGCTTTGTGCCAGAAAGACAAGATTTTTTTCCGGGGCAAGCCTGCCCACATGCCCGATGATAAACGCATTTTTGGGTATGTGGTACGCTTTTTTAAAAACCGCTGCATCTCCGGAAGAAAAAAAGCGGGTATCCACCCCGGTCGGAATTTCTGTCACCGGCGTGGTAACGCCCCGCTTTTTGATCAGATCAGCAATGCTTTTGCTGGGGGCCACTACCTGGTCGCATAAATTGGCGTACATGGTGGACAGATTCCTGGCAAATTCCTTGAAATTGTCATTGTCTCCGGTTACATAATGGGTATATTCCTCATACAGGGTGTGGTGGGTGAAAACCAGCGGCAGCCTGCGCCTCCGGGCGGCCCTGAAGGCCGCATCTCCCAGCAGGTAGGGATGATGGCTGTGAATGATATCAGCTTTGAAATCATCGAGTCTTTCATCAATGTAAAACGGTACCGCGATGCGCATGGAAAAGTCACTGCCGTTGAAATTCTGGATGGCAGGCACCCGCAAAACAGTGTCATCTTCCGTATCCTCTGTGCCGGTTTCGGCAAATGTGGGTGCAATAATAAGCACCTCATGTCCATTTT
>JAABSS010000236.1 GCA_011390235.1 Desulfotignum sp. | reverse complement strand
CCGCCTTCATCATTGTGGATGACAAGGGCAATGATTTTTATGCCGGCCTGCTGTAGGAATAGGTAACCCCTGCCCGGACCGTCAGATTACGCAATCTCGGGCCGGGCAGGGGTACTTGCCGGTCATTTCACGGATATCCGGTGATCAGGCATACCGATAAAAGGCCGGTTCATTCAGGGCGCTTTCAGCAAAATCAAACTCTTCTTCAATGGCAGCGGTGAAGTCCCGGTCAAATTCCAGGGCATGCCTCTGGTCTCCGCGGTAGGTTTTTTCCCAGGGACGTCGTAACGCCACCGACAGCAGCGTGCGTATCCTGGTGTTGTACTTGCACAGCTGATAGATGGAGGCAAGGTTGTCCAGGTTGGCCTGTGTCTTCGGGATCGGTCCTAATGCCGCAATCAGGGCGTTGAAGGAATCCACTGTTTTGACAAACTCCTCGGGTTTGTTCATATCTGCATGGGCAATGGCGATCCTCCGGCGGTCAAAACCGCACAATTCAAACAGTTTTTTTATAAGATTCACCCGGTTCCAGGCATGGTCGATTCCATAGGAATGGTGACACTCTTCAGGCAGGCAGCCGATGAGCAAAAGCCCGGGCGCACCTTCCAGAAATGCTTTGGCCATGACAGCAGGATCGATCTGGCCCACACAGGGAATTCCCAGTATATGGGTGCGGGGGTCATAGGTCATTTTTCTGCGGTGGGCATTGTCTGCAGCAGGCAGTCCGCCCCAGACACAGGCCATGGCCACCACTTCATCAGGTTCCATCTGCCTGGAAAGTGCCCCTATTCTGGCTTCTTTCTGGTCGGTACTGTTATTCTGGAGCACCAGTGCACCATAGGGACAGGCTGCGGCGCAGGTGCCGCCGCCGGTGCACAGCATGGGGTCTACCACCCGGGGCAGTCCCCCGGTTGACATCTCGATGCCGATGCCGCCGCAGTCGCACAATTCCTGGCACTGGCCGCAGGCCACGCACTTGTCAGGATCCACCACACAGACAATGCGGGGCACCAGCAATTGGTCGGCTTGGGATTTTTCAATCATCTCCACATTCCTGATGCCCGCTTTTCTGCCCTGGTTCAGTGCTTCCTGCAGATCGCACGGGTATCGGGCGCTGCCTGCCAGATAGGTTTCCTCCCTGCCGATCATTTCCGGTCTTACCTTTGCGTGATGTCCGGTCAAAAAAGGCGTTTCCCTGTGAATCAGTCCCAGTATCCTGGCCGTGGTCTTTGCTTCACCGCTGATCCCTCTTTTGGGGGAGAGTACCAGAAAATCCCAGGCAATTTCATGTTCCACATGGTCTTTGAGGTTGCAGAAGGTAACGTAACCATCCTGTACAGAGGGTCGAACCGCATTGTCATAGGGTATCCAGGCGATTTGCGCCTTCCGGTTGACCGCCCTTTCCGCCCCGGTCAGGGGAACGGCCATTTTTTCGTTGTGAAAAATCATGATATTGGTTTCAGGAGAGCATGCCTTCATATGCATGGCCATTGACCACGCATTTTTTGCCGAAAGCATTGCATGCTCAGGCGTGCCGTATTCATAGTCACTGACCCAGAAGACCACCTGTCCTTTCGGGGTGCCGTTCCGGGTAATATGTTCTTCCATTTCAGACTGGATGAGGACGGAGCAGCCGTCATAACCGAACTCCGGACCCGGCGGTGACAATTCTGCGTCCAGTGCTGCGATGATCGCACCCGCTTTTACCGTTTCTTCCTGTCCGTTCTGAAGGTTGAAGGTCAATGTATAGTTTCCTGTAACACCGACAAGTTCAGTGAGCCGGCTGTTTTCAAAAACCGTCAGATTTTTGCTGCCCATGGTGTCTTTGATCAGTGTTTTTAAGCGGTCGTAATGGGTGCGTTCACCCGGAAAGGAAAGGTGCAGGTTCCGGATGATTTTGTCAGGATCTGCCTCGGGAACCGACAACATACATTTTATGCCGGCTTCGGTGATTTTCTGTACAGCAGGAAAAGAGGAGATGCCGTTGCCCACCACCACCACCGGGCCGTCAATCCTGGCCCGTTCTTGTTCGGTTGCCTTGAGTACCCGCATTTCTGCAATGGCTGCGGTTATCAGTTTTGCGGCTTTTTCAGCTTTTTCCAGAGGGGATTTGTCTGATACGGCAGCCACATGGCTGTGGAGATTGACCATATCAATCTGGCCCTTTAAAATATCAACAGGTTCAAGAGCGGTTTCAAATTTTTTGAGCATGGTGCGGCCTTCGCAGCCGGCAATGATGATACGGTTCAACCGGTTGGCGGCAGCTGCAGACATAATTTTTTCCAGGCCCGGCTGAAGGCACGGAAAAGAGAGGATCTCACAATAATCCGCCTCCGGTTGAATGGTGCTGTAAAGACGGGGCAAATCGATCAGGGGCGCAATCTCGTTTCCGCATTTACACAGAAACACGCCAATTTTTGTATCGGTCATCATAAGGACCTCCTTTTTACATGGCCAGCTGTGTCAGCGGCATTTTGGGTTCACCTCTTACGGTATCAAAGATATTCTGCATGGCCCCTGTGGGGCATACGGTGAGACAGCAGCCGCAGGCCACACACACATCGGTTGGCCGCATGAACGGTGAGCCCACTTTCTTGTGAACCCCCCGGTCAACCACTGCAATGGCGGACAGGCCCACCACCTCTTCACAGATCCGCTGACACAGGCCGCAGATCATGCAGGTCTGGGACGAGTCATGGATCTTGAACCGTGTGGATACCACCCCGTGGGCCTCGGCCAGGGCACTGATTTCCGGGCTGCCCGGACATGAGGCCAGCAGCATTTCCAGGATCCACCGCCGGACATTGTGGACCCGCGGGGTTTCGGTATAGACGTTGATGCCTTCCGCAACCGGATAGATACAGGATGCCACCAGCTTGGACCAGTTTTTCTCTTTAAGTTCCACCATGCACAGGCGGCAGGCACCGCTGGGTTTGACAGCGGGATGATGACACAGGGTGGGAATCTCGATGCCGTATTCCCGGGCTGTTTCAAGAACCGTCCACCCTTTTTTGGCGGTCACTTTCTGATCATTTATCGTAAATGTTATCACTGGACAGGCCTCCATCATATGACGTTAACAGCGTTAAACTTGCAGGTATCCATGCAGATACCGCATCTGATGCATAAACCGGTATCAATGGCATGGGGTTTTTTCTTTTCTCCTTCAATACAGCCGACAGGGCATTGTTTGGCACAACTGGTGCACCCGGTGCATAGTTCCGGATCAATCGAATAGGTGATCAGGTTTTTACAGACACCGGCCGGGCACTTTTGCTCAGTGACATGGGCCAGATACTCATCTTTGAAGTATTTGAGGGTGGTCAGCACCGGGTTGGGGGCGCTGGAGCCAAGGGCGCACAACGCGCTGTCCTGGATCGCTTTGGACAGGCTCAACAGATCCTCGATATCTTTTTCAGACCCTTTTCCTTCTGAAAAGTTGTCCAGAATTTCCCGCATCCGTGATAATCCCAGTCTGCAGGGCATGCATTTTCCGCAGGATTCCTCTTCCAGAAACCGCAGAAAATACCGTCCCACATCCACCAC
>JAABSS010000235.1 GCA_011390235.1 Desulfotignum sp. | reverse complement strand
GCACCGGCTGCCAGGGCCGCTTCCAGCATATCTCCGGAAATCCGGGTATCTTTGCCGATGACCACCTGGTTATGTCCCAGTTCCAGGGCCAGCAGTGCGGCCGCCCTGCCCGTTTTGAGTGCGGTTTCACAGGTCATGGGAGGGATATTGGCCCGACCCCGGATACCGTCTGTTCCAAACAATCGCGTCATGTGTATGTATATCCTTAATAATATTCATGCCCTGGCGGGCACAACAAAATGAAAGCTGTTAGCTTTTAGCTGTTAGCTGTTAGCTTTTAGCTGATTACTGATGGCTGACGGCTGATGGCTTTCATAAAACAATATCAGATCTGCAGCTGATCTGACATACTGGTTTCAATGTTAAGCAGCCATTGTGATCCCATGGATTTGTGTTCAGGGGAAAGGCCCTGGATGCATGCTATATAATCTGTATTGTTGTTTGCTGCCAGGTCTGTCATGCGGGCAACAAATGTTTGGCCATCGGGGGTCATGATGTCCCGGCCCGGGTCTTTGTCAAAATATTTTTTTGCGGTGTGCATGCCTGCCAGGACCTTGTCGCAGGTCGGAGATGTTCCCAGTGTGTCACAAAATTTTTCCAGCTGCCTGATACGTTCCCGGATACACCCGGTCAGTGTTTTCTGAAGACCGGCCACCAGTTTTTTGGACAAAGCATCTTTTGCAAAGATGGGGCGCACATGCATGTACCAGGTACCCAAGGCTGTCAGGGCGGCGATATACCGGATATTGTGATTGAATATCCGGACAGCACCGGTATGCAGACCCGGGCGCCTGGGCAGAGAAACCGATTTTGTTCCTCCAGCCAGAATTATTCTGTCACAACGTTCCTCATCTTTGCGGACAATGGTGCCTGCCCCTGTCAGGCAACCGAATCCGATACGCACCGGCCCGACCATTCCCCCCTGCCCTCCCAGGAAAACAGGATGCTGATCAAGCATCACACCCTGGTGTACATTGCCCATCATGGAAGCAGTGGCCTTGTCCTGGTTGGGGGTATAATTAAAATGCACAAAAGAAGATCCCACCTCTGAATGGTCTTTTCGGCTGGTACCCCCGGCCATGAAGCAATCGCAGAAATTGATCAGGCTTCCTAAAATGACAAAGGGAAACAAAATGGTCTGTTTGAGACCTACTGTATGGGCAGCCCCGGCCTGTTCCTCCAGAATGGTGCCGGATCTCACATGGGCGTTGGATCCAAACACGTTATCACCCAGAAAAACCGTATCCTGGAAAAATCCCCCGTTAAGCCGGACATTTTTTCCCAACATGCAGTTTTCCATTGCCACCGGTGCTTCATACCCGATTTTGGCTCCCCCCAGGACAAGGGTATTTTTGCCCAGAATTCTGGATCCGCCGAATATGGTTACCCCGTCCCCTGAAATCTGATCCGGATTTATATCATCGGCAATAAACACCGTATCCGGATCGGGCATGATCACCCCTTTTTCCAGCAGTTTTTTTTTAACAGCATGATCGGTTGGTTTCATGGGATTTAGTATTAATCGGCCTGACAGGGACCTGTCAATAATTATTGACTGTTTTTCAAAAAAAAACTAAAACAAGAGACCTGTCATGCGGCAACTTTTTTAAAAAGGATAACCCATGTATGAATCAGACAGCTTCACATCACTGCAAAAACATGCACCCCGGTTTGACACCCCGGATTTTCATTTAAAACAGCTGATCACATCGCCTGACCGGCTAAAGACATTTTCCCTGGGCCTGCCAGGCTTTTTTTTTGATTTTTCCCGTCAGCGACTGGATCAGGCGGTTACACAAAACCTTGCAACACTGGCATACGAAACAGGTGCCCAAGATATGTTTTCCAGGATGGCTGCCGGTGAAACAGTCAATACCACAGAAAACCGGGCAGCCCTGCATACGGCAGCCAGAGCATTTCTCCCCCCGGGGCTGCCACCTGATGACCTGGAAATTGTGCATGAAATAGAGGCAGTGGCCCAAAATATCCGCACTTTTTCCCGGGATATTCAGGATGGCAAAATTACCGGCACCCGGGGACAGGTATTTACCGATGCCGTGGTGGTGGGTATCGGGGGGTCCTACCTGGGTTGTGAATTTGTTTATAAAGCCTTGAAAGCCGGTCATACCCCGAAAATTCGCCTGCATTTTCTGTCCAATGTGGATATTGATAATTTCAAGGAAATCCTCACACACATCAATCCAGACACCTGTTTGTGGATCATTGTCTCCAAATCATATACCACCACCGAAACCATGGCCAACCTGGCCCAGGCCAGGGCTTTTCTGGAACGGCACAGCCTTTTGCCAAAAGACCATCTGGTCACCATCACCGCCAAAGGAAGCCCTGGTGATGATCCCTCCAACCCGGTGCTGGCAAGTTTTTACATGTTTGATTTTATCGGGGGCCGGTATTCGGTCTCCTCTGCCGTGGGCGGGGTGCCTTTAAGCCTGGCGTTTGGATTTGATCTGTTTGAACGGTTTTTACAAGGCTGCAGCACCATGGACAGCCATGCCCTGCATGCACCGGCTGCTGAAAATATTCCCCTTACGGCCGCCCTTATCAGCATCTGGAATATCCAGATCCTGGGATACACAGCCCAGGCCATCATCCCCTATTCCAGCGCCCTTTCAAAACTGGCCCCCCATGTCCAGCAATTGTACATGGAAAGCCTTGGCAAGGGTGTGGATAACAGGGGAAATCTTCTGCCCCGGCCGGCCGGCAGCGTTGTTTTTGGAGAACCCGGTACCAATGCCCAGCATTCCTTTTTCCAGCTGGCCCACCAGGGACCACCCTTTCCCGTAGAATTCATCGGGGTTCTTCGTCCGGGCTATCAGGGAAGCCAGGTCACATCCAAAGGGGTGTATAACCACCAGGAATTATGGGCCAATCTCATTGCCCAGACCCTGGCTTTGGCCGAAGGTATGGACCATGAAGTACCTGCCAGGGCTTTCAGCGGAAACCGGCCTTCCTCTTTGCTGGTTATAGATGACCTGTCACCGGAAAGCATCGGCATGCTGCTGTCATTTTATGAGGCCAGAACCGTGTTTGAAGGGTTTATTCTGGGCGTCAATCCCTTTGACCAGTTCGGGGTTGAACTGGGAAAAGTCCTGGCCTCGGGCATCCGCAAGGAAATGGCAGACAAAAACCAGAATCCTGACCAAGAGCTGACACATATGGATCCTGCAGCCGCATTTTATATCAGATCCCTGTTTGTCGGGAAAATGGGTTAAAAGAACCGGAAAATAGAAGCCCCCCAGGTCAGGCCGGCACCCAAAGCCACAAACAATACGGTATCTCCTTGTTTTCCCACCCGTTCCTGGGCCATGGCCTCATGCAGGGCCAGAGGAATGCTGGCAGCGGTGGTGTTGCCGTATTTTTCAATATTATGAAAAATTTTGGATTCATCCAGTTTCATGAACTGCCCGAATGCCTGGTTGATGCGTTTGTTGGCCTGGTGGGGCACCACCAGATCAATTTCATCCAGACCGATACCTGCTTTTTCCAACGCTTCATTGGTTACCCGGGGGAGCATGCGAACCGCTTTTTTAAATA
>JAABSS010000234.1 GCA_011390235.1 Desulfotignum sp. | reverse complement strand
AACTCATGGAACAGCAGCAGACAGCAAGAAGCGAGATGGAAACCAGTGCTGCCCGGATCCAGGATGTCAGCCTGACAGCCCGGGATACCATGCGCCAGCAGATGCAGTCCCAGATTACCAGCTCCACTGCTTTTCTTACCGGTGTGGGTATTGTTGCCCTGATTTTTGGTCTGATCATCGCAGTATATCTTTCCAGAATAATAATCAAACCTTTGCATACAGTGGTAGATGCCCTCAAAGACATTGCCCGGGGTGAAGGAGACCTCACCCGGCGTATCGACATCCACACCAGAGATGAGATCGGGGCACTGGCGACATGGTTTAATGCGTTTATCTCCCGGCTCAACAACATCGTGGTGGATATCAGCGCCAACTCTGAAACAGTCACCGCTTCTTCCGGGGAACTGCTGGTGACGGCAGATCACATAACCAAAGATTCCAATGAATTATCCGGACGGTCCAATTCCGTTGCCACTGCAGCTGAAGAGATGAGCACCTCCATGAATTCTGTGGCAGCTGCCAGTGAACAGGCTGCCACCAATCTGGAAAGTGTGGCCCGGGCTGCCGGACAGATGCAGCAGACCATTGCCGAGGTGGCCCGAAACTGCGACAAGGCCAGAACCGTATCTGAAAAAGCCGCGGGCACGGTAAAGGCGGCTTCCACAAGGGTCATCGAACTGGGCAATTCCGCCAGGGACATAAACCAGGTCACAGAAACCATCACTGATATCGCGGCCCAGACCAATCTGCTGGCCCTGAATGCCACCATCGAAGCTGCCCGGGCCGGGGAAGCAGGCAAAGGATTTGCCGTGGTGGCCGGTGAAATCAAGGGACTGGCAGCCCAGACCGCTGATGCCACTCTGGATATACAGGAAAGAATCAAAGGGATTCAGGATTCCACCCGGGCAACGGTCCAGGATGTGGAAGCCATCACCAATGTGATTGGAGAGGTCTCAGATATTGTGGCAGGCATTGCCGCAGCCATTGAAGAACAATCGGTTTCTGCAACACAGGTAGCCCAAAACATCGAACAGGCCGCTGCCGGCATCGGCGAAGTCAATGAAAATGTGGCCCAGAGTTCCCAGGTATCCTCGGAAATTGCCGATGATATCTCCCAGGTGCACCAGGTGTCTGATGAGATGGCCCAGCGCAGTGATCACATGAGAAAAAATGCCCGGGACCTGTCAGACCTGTCAGCCAAACTCAGAAACATGATAGGTGTTTTCAAGGTGTCGAACCGCAAAAAGGACAAGGCAGTAAGATAACCATACAATTCAAGGGGTTTGTAAAACAGGGTGCATGTTACCTCATGCTTTACCTGTGTGAAAAATCGTGATAGAATTTTAACCGAATTTTAGAGACACCGAATTTTAGAGACTTAGAGACAAAGATTATGCAGATAAAGGCTATATAAATGAAAAAAAATAAATATTCCATGAACCGCTTCCACAATAACAAGGGATTTTCTTTTCTCGAACTCATGGTGGTGGTGGTGATCCTGGGGATTCTGGCCACCTATGTTGCCCCCCGATTCATGGGAAGGGCTGATGATGCCAAAGCGGTCAAGGCAAAAGTGGATATTGTTTCCATTGAAACAGCGCTCAAGCTGTACAAACTTGACAACGGGGTGTATCCGACAACCGACCAGGGACTTGCCGCCCTGGTGGAAAAACCGGGCACTGAACCGGTCCCCATGAACTGGAAGGAAAAGGGATATCTGGAAAAGGCAAGGGTCCCGAAAGACCCATGGGGCAGGGAGTATCTATATCTGTCTCCGGGGATTCATGATGACTATGATATTATTTCCTACGGGGCGGACGGGGTTCCCGGTGGAGAAGGAAAAGACAAAGATATCAACAGCTGGGAACTTGAGTAAATATCAACCCATATCCGGCTTCACCCTGATAGAACTGATTGTTGTCATGGGTATCATCAGCAGTCTGTTGGTTTTTTCTCTTCCTGTGTTCAGGGATCTGGCCGTATTTTCCGGTGGCAAAAACCAGGTTGGTGATATGGCCCGGTTGATAAATGACCTGAAAAAAAGAGCGGTTGAACAGAATGCCGGGATGGTGATGCACATGGATACCGGATCCAATATGGTGTGGGTTACCAGTGAACGCATGGATACTGCCCAAAAAGAGGCGGCAAAAGAAAACGGTGTGCAGCTTTCCGGGGACATTCTTGTTTCAGGTGTGGAATACCCGGAAATGACACTGACCAATTTTCTGGAATTTCAGATCCGTTTCAGCAGGCATGGGTATTCAGATGCCGCCTATATCCATATTATGGAAAACCAGAAAAACATAACCTTGAAAATCCCGCCCTTTCTGCCCCAGGTGCAGATCGCAGACGGCCATGTGCATTTTGAAGACTGCCTGTAAAGCAAAGGGGTTTACCCTTCTGGAGGTTATGATCAGTGTTTCGATCATTGCCCTTGTTTTTGTGTCCCTTTTCAGGATGCAGTCCGGGACCATATCCCTTGCAGGGGCCGGTCAGTTCAATACCGTTGCCCCCATACTGGCTGCACAGCTGATCGCCCGGATAGAACAGGATGTCAAAAACTGGTCACAATCTGCAGGGGATTTTGGAGAACATCATCCAGGCATCACCTGGACCTGTGATATTTCCGACCTGTCCCTGGAGGCACTGGATTTTATCAGAGAAGAAAGCGCGGACAGCCTCAAAAAAATTCATATAAAAATAACCGGACCAGCTGAACACATACCCTTTGAAGTGACAACCTGGAGGGTTGCTTTTGAATAAGTTTGTTACACAAAGCGCCACAGGGTTCACCTTTGTTGAGGTGGTGATTGCGATCCTTATTTTTTCGCTTGTCATCACAACCTTGTTTTCATCTTTTCAGGCATTTCTCCGTTCCAGTGATGCTGTCAAGGAAAGCATCACCCGCACGGAGAAAATCAGCGCTGTTTTCAAAAGGATGCACAGAGACATAGAAGAAATATATATGGTGCAGCCGCCCCGGTATAAAAAACCGGTGTTCAATTCAGAGCCTGACCCGTTTCGGCTGACAGGCAGTGAAAACATTGTGGGGGGACAGACCGTATCTTCGGTGGTATTTTCCTCTTCTGCCCATGCAAAGATTGGTATGGATCAGAGAAACGGGGTTGCACAGATCTTTTATTATACAAAAGAAAATGATAACAATACCCTTGATCTTTTCCGGGGGGATATTCTGCCGCCGTTTGCCCGGGAACCAGACGGGTGCGGGGATCCGGTGTTGTGCACCGACATTTCAGGGTTTGAACTGCTGTATACGGACAACGATGGAGAACAGCACCGGTACTGGGATTCTGATTCTGATGAATTTGTATATGCATTCCCGGCAAGTATTGAGATCAGGATTGTTTTAGGATCCGGAGACCGGGAGCAGGTGTTTGAAACCGCCATAAGCCTGATGTCCCAACGGGGGACTGTTGAGTAAGATTTTTTGCAACGACCGCGGGGTGGCCCTTGTGGTGACCATTGCCATTGTGGGAATTCTGGTGACTGCCGGCATGCAGCTGGGAAAAATTACCGGTGATGCGGTTCTGGTAACCA
>JAABSS010000233.1 GCA_011390235.1 Desulfotignum sp. | reverse complement strand
CATGGGACTGGCCCCGCTGCTCATGCTGGACATGTTCGATGCGTTGAAAGAAATCAACAAACTGGGCACCACCATCCTTCTGGTGGAACAGAACGCCCGTCTGGCATTGAAATTCGCCCAGCGGGGGTATGTCATTGAAAACGGAGCCCTGGTCCTGGAAGGCCCCACCGACGAACTTCTGGACAATCCGGATGTAAAAAAAGCCTACCTGGGTGCCTGATTTTATCCCTCCAGCAACTGATTGACATGCTCAAGATATGTTTTCATGCGGCAGGGTTTGGACAGATGCGCCATGTAAGGGTCTTGTTCCATCAACGGTTTGATGGCCTCGATAAATTCAATGTTGCCTGATACGAACAGTACCGGCACGGAAGTATTGGTGCTTCGGATGTGGCGGTAGACATCCATCCCGGTCACTGAACCCGAGAGCATATAGTCCAGACTGACCAGATCATAAGGGTGTTGGTCAAACAGATCCATGGCCTTTGTACCGTTGTCAATCACATCCACCTGATGAAGACAGGGGGGCTGGGACAGAACCCGAAACTGGGTTTCGGAAATATCAGATTCATCTTCCACCAGCAGTATCCGCTGGCCGGTGCGGGTGACGGTTGCGGCAATTTTTGTCTTTTCTTCATCTGTCAGCTGCTTGTCGATCACCGGAAAAAAGATCCGCACACAGGTCCACTGCTCCTGAACGGACGTAACATCAATTGTTCCTTTGTTCTGATGCACATATTTTTGTATGTTGGACATGCCGTACCCCGTGCCCTTGATACCTGGAGCGTAAGCACCGGAAACATCTCTTCCGCCCTTCAGCGTAAAGGAGGGGGTGAAAATATCTTTGATATGCACTTCAGGAATCCCGCACCCGTTATCTCTGATTTCTAAACAGATGCAGGATTCATGAGCAAATGTCTTAAGAACGATTTCAGGTTCATTTGTCTTGGAAAGCGCATGAATCGCATTTTGCAAAAGATTGACCAGAACATGCTCGATCATGCCCGGATCCGCCAAAATTTCCGGCAGGTCAGAAGCAAATGTTCGTTTGATCTGGATACCACCCAAATCTTTTTTCATCAAAGCCAGTGCCAGATCGATTTTTTCATTTAGTGAAAAATATTTCTGCTTGGGCGCTTGATTCTTGGCAAATGCGATCAGGTTCCGGGTCAGATACTGCCCTTTTTCTGTATGATCCAGTATTCGTTTCAAGGTGGTGCGTATGTCTGGATCATCATTGTCCATGAGCATCAACTCGATATTGCCCATGATCACCCCGAGAATGTTGTTGAAATCATGAGCCATTTTTCCGGCCACCTGGCCGATCAAGGCCAGCTTCTGCTGTTCAGCCAGCAGCTTCTGGGCTTCGATCCGGTCTTTTTCCATTTTTTTACGCCAGGAAATATCATGGATGACCACCAGCGCCTGCTGCCGTTTTCTTTCTTTATCGACAAAGTCCAGTGTTATGGCAACGGACAACTGTTTTCCCTGTTTGGTAACCAATTCATATTCAATATTCTTTGTTTCTCTGTGTCCGATATACAGCCGGTTGATACGGTTTTTAAGTCGTTTTTTGCCTTCATCAGTCAACAGGTCAAAAGGATTCATTTGCATGAGTTCCGATTGTGTATACCCTGAAAATTTACAGGCAATTTCATTTGCACGAACAAACGAATTTTTCTCGAAATTCACTTCACAGATACCTGCCGGTGCGTGATCAAACAAGTACCGGTACCTTCGTTCACTTTCCGCCAAAGCCTCCTGAGACTGTTTTCGCTCAATGGCCAGGGCTATCTGAATGGATACAGCGGACAGCACTTCCAGATCTCTTTGAGTATACAAATCCGGATCCGTATAGCTCTGTACCGCCACCACACCGATCACATTGTCTCTGATCATCAGCGGAACACCCATCCAGATAACCGGCACAGTCCCGATTATCCCATTTTTTTCCTGCCGTGCTTCCAGGGCTTCTCTATCCATCAGAATGGCTTCCCGCTTAGAAAACACCAGACCGGTCAGGGAGTTTTTCACTTTGCTGAATGAAACCGGAGAAAAATCATTATCCCTGATATCTACATAATAAGGAAAGTAAAGCGTATTGGTCCGGATGTCCCGCATGGCAATAAAAAAATTGGTCACATCGATGATGGCTGACAGTGAATGGTGGATCGATCGAAACAGTTCGTTCAGATTTCTGGTTGCAGTCACGGCACTCACAACCCTGAACATGGCTGCGTTAATGGCTTCCGCTTCCTTTCGCCGGGTAATATCCAGAAAAAGGGAATGCACCGCTGGCAGTCCTTCATATTCAACAACAGAAGTATAGGTTTCAACCCAGCGAACCCCTTTTGTTTTATGAAAAATCCGATATTGCTGCACAGGGGATATGTCAATGCCTGTGAGTCTTTTTTGGAAATTGTTGAAAAACTTGCCGCGGTCATCTGGGTGAATAACTTTCAAAAGCTGATCCGCACTGAATTGAACAAGCTCATCCGGTGTATATCCGCAGATCTCTGTCATGGGAATGCTGGCAAATATCAGACGCATGGGATGATCACTGGCAATCACCAGACCTTGTGATGATGCTTCCGCCAGCTGATGATACCGCAATTGATTTTTTTCTAAATGTGTTTCCTTTTCAACCAGATCTTTTTCCACCAACTGGGAATTCAACTGCATCAGGCCCATGACAAAGGCGATATGGAGCAAGGCGATGATAAACAGAGCCATGCCCTGATACCCACCGGTTTCCATAAAATCGACCGGCATATTACTTGAAATTGAAGAGATAAATCCCAGGGCACTTAATGCAATGACCGCCAATACCAGGGTGGATCCAAGCAAAATATTTTCCCGAAAACGGATATCTCTTACCCCGCGCCAAAGTATTTTGGCACAAAAACAAAAATAGAGGGCGCCTGTAAATGAAACAAGACTGGTGCGGATGTTCAGGCTGGGTACAACATAAGTAAAATACGGAAATACAAGTAACGGTAGCATGGCCATGATTGCCAGATGCCGTCCGGACACTTTCGTTTTCGGCTCCAGCATCTTGAAACCCTGAAAGATCAGGGCAAAGGAAAAAAAGATCACACAATCGGCCAGGACAATGCTTGCCAGATCTGGTATAACCCCTCGGGCACTGAACAGCAGAAAACCCAGTGACAGGCCCCCCATTGCCAAGGTCCACAGCTTGAAATTTCCATAAGTTCTGCGATAAAAGAAATAGGAGGCCATCGAAATGGTGGAAACCAGCATGGATCCGCCCACAACCATTGAAAGGGTTCGGATATCCAAAAAATCAAATAGTGACGTTATCATACCTGTCCTGAAGCCACCTGGTTTGCTTTTAACTCCAAAGTTTGGTCACATTAGCACACATTGAGACAAAAACCTATGTTTTTTGTGGTACAAAACTATTTGAATTTTTCCGGTTTTCAGATATCGTGAAATGCTGAGATACAGATCAATAATAACAGATAATGCCCTACATAAAAAACACCTGCCGGGGCCAGAGGCATTCGCCACTCTGGGCCGGCAGGTGTCATACACATCATCCGGTTT
>JAABSS010000232.1 GCA_011390235.1 Desulfotignum sp. | reverse complement strand
GACAGGGCTTTTTTCTGTCCCCCGTCAAACACCAGGCCTGCAAGTCGGGCCCCCAGGGTCAAAATCCAGTTGTCAAGGAGCAGGTCCAGAGCGTTGTCCTGAAACAGAAAATTTCCCGTGAGAACCAGATCAGGCAGGCGGTAGATCCTGGCAGCCGCCGCATCCCAGTCCGCTGCCATAAGACGCAGGCCCTGGGCCCTGACATCCGGGCGCAGGGCCAGCAGATTGGCCGGCAGCCCGCTGCCGGGCAGTTCCGGCAATGTTTCGGGCAGATCACCGGTGATGGTGAGACCGGTTCCCGAACTCTGGCCGAGCAAAAGATGCACAGATGCTTCCAACTGCTGTATCCGGTTTTCCAGGGGGGGGATTTTTGCCTGGGTCTGGGCCACAATTTCTCTTTGCTGGAGGATATCCAGGGCCGAGGACATGGATTTTTGAAACCGCAGTTCCAGAAGATCGCGTACCGTGGTGTGGACTTCCAGCTGTTTTTTCACCCGGGCCAGCTGCTCTCTGGCTGTGATCAGGTCCACCCATATACGGGCCACCTCTGCGGCAATGGTCATGGCAGCGGTTTCAAGATCAGATGCCGAGGCCCCGGCCGCCAGGGAAAAAGATGTCACCCCGGCATTGATGCGGCCCCACAGATCCACTTCATAGGCAGCAGCCGGACCCAGAGAAAAAGTGTTGAAAGAGGTGGTGTCCTGGCCGGTCTGGGTGCGGTTGTATCTGGTTTCCAGGGTGATGAGGGGCAATGCATCTGCTTTTTTGGCAGCCGCCAGGCTGGCGGCCTGTTCCAGCCTGGCCCGGGCCTGTCTGACGGAAAAATTGTGTGTCAGGGCATGGGTGATAAGGCGGGTCAGTTCCTGGTTGTTGAATTGTTCCCACCATGGAGAAGCCAAAGAAAAGTTCAGGGTTTCCGGGGATGCCGTGTGTATTGACTCCGGCAGGGTATCCAGGTTGCGCGGAACAGGCGTTATTGCACCACAGCCCTGGGTCAGCAGAACAGCGGCCAGAAAAAGGGCTGCCAGGGCTTTTGCCCGGTTACCGGGCCGGCAGCAGGGCATATTCATTTTTGTGGCGGTCGATGCAGGTATCAACGTCAAACGGAACGGTCTGTGTCATTGCATGGCTCCTTTTCTGGAACATCGGCTGGATTCGCTGTTTTTTGCTTCCGTAATTATAGGGATTTATTTCACCGGGTCAAGTTTAAGCCGGTTGTCAGCAAAGGAAAACCATGGCAACATACTGAACCGCTTGTGCGCTTTTGCCGGCTGCATCTACTTGACAATTTTCATCCGGCACAGCATGATCCCGAAAACATTTTTTTAAGGTATCTTCAACCAGGTGGTGCATATGGTAAAAAAATACTGGTTTTTCATGGGCATGGCTGTTATGGCCTGTATTGCATTTGCATGGCCGGAAATCGGTACGGTCATTAAAAAATATAATATTTTGAATGCAGGCATTTTTCTGGCTTTTTTTCTGACAGGCCTGTCTCTGGAAACATCCAGTGTCCTTGTCCAGTTAAAGCAGATAAAGGTTCTTCTGGCAGCACTTTTCTCCTCTTTGATTTTTTTTCCAGTCATCGCCTATTATAGCGGTGGTTTTTTTCTGGGTGCCTGGCCTGATTTTGTCATGGGCGCTTTGATCATCGGGGTTGCGCCGGTGACAGTGGCATCAGGTACCGTGATGACCGCCATGGCCCGGGGCAATATTGCGTTAAGCCTGTTCATCTGCGTGCTGGGTAATTTTGCTTCCATCATAACGATTCCGTTCATGCTCAACCTCATCCTGCAGTTTGGTGATGTTTCCATCCAGCTTCCGGTTGTCCAGATGCTGACGGGATTGACCCTCAAGGTCCTGTTGCCCACCCTGCTGGGCCAGTGCCTGCGGCCCGCGGTAAAGCACAGGCTGCTGCCGTTTACATCCGGTATTTCCATTTTCAACCAGTGCATTGTCCTTTTGATCATACTGAATGCAGTGGCAAGTTCTGCTGATCGGATAATACAGGTGGGTGCTGTTTTGTTTCTGGTTATGGGGTTTATGGTCGGGCTGCATGTGTTCATCCTTTTGTTCAATAAGCTGCTGGCCGGACTGATCCATCTGGATCTGCCTGCAACAGCCGCATTCACTATTCATACCTCCCAGAAAACGTTGACCATTTCATACCTGGTTTGGGCCGGGTATTTTGCGGCTGCGTATCCTATGGCCCTGATTCCGGCCATTGCCTACCATCTTACCCAGATGATAATGGATACATTTGTGGCCCAGTGGTTCAGAAAACAGGCACATTCGTAAACCTTTGACTGCACCCTGATCACCCCTTCCCGGAAAAATACCCGACCATTGCCGGCAGGACGTTTTCGAAACATCCATACTTGCATTCATACACCTGTAATAGTATCTATAACCCTGTATGAACCCATCACATGGCGGAAAATTCTTATGAATAACACCCGGTCTTCGGGCTGATAAAAAGGAGATATGATGGCCACACGAACGGAAAAAGATACCATGGGAGAAATTTTTGTGCCGGCAGATGTGTATTGGGGCGCCCAGACACAGCGGTCTTTACAAAATTTTGCCATCGGCAGGGAGATAATGCCCCTCCCGGTTATCCATGCCTTCGGCTATATCAAAAAAGCGGCAGCAATGGTTAACACAAGCTTCGGGCTGCTGTCTCCCCGAAAGGAACAGTTTATCGTACAGGTGTGCGATGAGATTATCCAGGGAAAACTGGATGACCACTTCCCTTTAAAGGTCTGGCAGACCGGATCCGGTACCCAGACCAATATGAATGTCAACGAAGTGATTGCCAACCGTGCCCGGGCCTTGTCCGGCGCCTCTCCTGACCGGCAAATCCCGCAGCTGCATCCCAATGATGATGTCAACAAATCCCAGTCCTCCAATGATGCCTTTCCCACGGCCATGCACATGGCTGCCTATGCCACGCTGGCGGATGTCACCATCCCGGCCCTGCAGTGGCTCCAGCAGGGGCTGGCAGAAAAAAGCCGGGAATGGGAATCCATCGTGAAAATCGGGCGGACCCATTTCATGGATGCAGTGCCTTTGACCCTGGGCCAGGAATTTTCAGGATATGCCGCCATGCTGGACCAGGGCATCAATCTGATAAAACAGAGCATGGGGTTTTTGACGGAACTGGCACTGGGCGGAACAGTGGTGGGTACGGGTCTGAACAGCCCCAAAGGCTTTGATACCCGGGTGGCGGCACAGCTGGCGGATCTTACCGGCCATCCCTTTGTGCCGGCTGCAAGCAAATTTGCCGCCCTGGCAGCCCATGACAGCCTGGTGGCGTGCCACGGGGCGTTAAAAACCGTGGCTGTGAGCCTCATGAAGATCGCCAATGATATCCGGATGCTGGGCTCCGGGCCCAGGTGCGGCATAGGTGAACTGCACCTGCCGGCCAATGAGCCGGGATCCTCCATCATGCCGGGCAAGGTCAACCCCACCCAGGCAGAGGCTGTCACCATGGTGTGCGCCCAGGTCATGGGCAATGACACCACCCTGTCGGTGGCAGGATCATCCGGTCATTTTGAACTCAATGTATTCAAACCGGTGATGATTTATA
>JAABSS010000231.1 GCA_011390235.1 Desulfotignum sp. | reverse complement strand
AAGGTGACCATTATTTCTCCTACCAGAATTTCTGTAGAAGATGCCTATAAGGTTTTTGAGTCGGTGCTTGAAATAAACGGGTTTTCCGCGGTCCCCTCAGGCGAGGTGATCAAAATAGTTCCCATGCCCAACGCTAGAGGGGATAATATTGATACAAGCCTTGTAACCAAAGACACCCTCAGAGAAGATCCTGAAGACCGGATTGTTACAAGAATTATCCCTTTGGAATATGCCAGCCCCGAAGAACTGCGAAAACTTTTTCTTCCTCTGGTGCCCAAAGGAAGTGTGCTTCTTTCCTATTCCGATACCAACATGTTGATTGTCACGGCAACCCTTTCCAGTATCAGCCGGCTGCTGAAAATTGTGGAAGAAATCGATGTAAAAAGTACAGGCAGAAAAATTTCGGTTATTCCCGTAAAACATGCTG
>JAABSS010000230.1 GCA_011390235.1 Desulfotignum sp. | reverse complement strand
AGAACCTTGTCAGCATACTGGATCAGGAAATTGCCAAAGGAGGGGAAAAAATACGGGTGTATTATATGGAGCATGCCTCAGCAGAGGACCTTGTAAAAGTGCTCCAGGAAATTCCGGCCCAGGAGGCGAACCAGCCCCAGACCCCGGGACAGAAAACTGCGCCGCTGCTGTCCGGAAAGGTTAAAATAATGGCAGACAAAGCCACCAACAGCCTGATCATCATGGCGGAAAAAGAAGATTATCCTATACTGGAAGAGGTTATATCCAAACTGGATATCCCCCGGTCAATGGTCTATATTGAAAGCCTTATCATGGAGGTGAATATGACCCGGGGCCTGAATATTGGTACAGAATGGAAGGCTGCCCAGGGATTTGACAACGACAGCAAGGCGGTTTTCGGCGGATTCGGTGCTACAGGTGGTACAGGGTCTTCCAATCTGTCAGGTGTGTCCGGCTCGGGCACTTTTCCGACGGGGTTGTCAGTGGGGGTGCTGGGTGAAGGTTTTAATATCGGCGGTGTAACCTTTCCAGATATCCAGGCAGTGGTCCAGGCATTCCAGAGTGACAAAGATGTGAATATTCTGGCCACCCCTCAGATCCTGACCATGGAAAACGAGGAAGCCATAATTATCGTGGGCAAGAATGTACCTTTCCAGACACGCTCGGCAGCAGCAGATATAGGTACACAAGTATACAGTTCCTTTGAATACAGGGATGTGGGGGTCAACCTCAAGATCACTCCCCAGATCAGCAAAGACAGGCTGGTCAAGCTCTACGTGAACCAGGAATTGACAAAACTGGACTCGGTCAACCAGACAAGCGCTGACAGGCCCACAACGTTGAAACGGCAGATAGAAACAACCATTATTGTCCAGGATGGCAACAGCGTTGTAATCGGGGGTCTGATAGATGAAAGCCTGACAAAGACAGAGTATAAAACCCCCTGTCTGGGAGATGTGCCCGGCCTGGGCTGGGCATTTAAAAGCGTTTCACAGGGAGAAGAAAAAACCAATCTGTATATTTTTTTGACACCCAGGGTTGTGAGAAGCCCCGGGGAGCTGAAGAAAATTTATAAGGAAAAATCCGACGAGATGGATCTGATAAAAAAAGGTGAGGTGTTTTTATACAACCAACAGCCTCAGAATGAAGAAGATACAGAAAAAAAGAAGGATGAATCCAAAGACACCCAGATGCAGATACCACAATGATTGATGCATTCTTGGATATTATTGAGAAAAAAGCGGCACTTTCAAAGGCCAATTGCGAAAAGCTCAGGGCAGCCTGTCTGAAAGACCGCTCACGCCTGCTTGAATCTGCTGTTGAAACCAGGCTCGTTCTGGAAAACGAGGTGCTGGAAGCGCTGTCCCGGATATATGCCATTCCTTTTGCAGCAATGCTTTCAGTTGATAATGTCAAAGATGGTTTTACCACCATTCTTTCACGGCAGTTTTTAAAAAAAAGCCTTATGGTTCCGCTGGTCAAAGAAGGGACCAATCCCATTATTGCGGTGAATGATCCCTCTGACTTAAGTTATGCCGATGATATTGCAGCACTGCTGGGTATTGGTGACTATGGCATTGTCCTGGCACCCAGAAACCAGATCCTGTCAGCTGTCAATGCCCTGTATGACCGATCCGGTGAAAGCGCCCAGCAGCTTGTGGAAACCATGGAAGACAATGGATTCACCCTTATTGATGAATTTGAGCGCACCATGGACCTGCTGGATGATACCAGTGATGCACCGGTCATACGGCTGGTGAACCACATGATTTCCCAGGCAGTCAAGGCCGGGGCCAGTGATATCCATGTGGAACCGTTCCAGGAAATTTTAAAGATCAGGTACCGGATTGACGGTATTTTATATGAAATGTTCAATCCCCCCAAGGGGCTTCAGGCATCCTTGATATCAAGAATCAAGGTCATGGCCAGGATGAACATTGCCGAAAAAAGGATGCCCCAGGATGGCCGGGCACAGGTCCGGATCGGGGACCAGGAAATTGACATCCGTATCTCCACCGTACCTACCTCCCATGGAGAACGCCTGGTTATGAGGCTGTTGAACAAGTCAGGATATTTTCTTGAATTTTCCCAGTTCGGCCTGTCCGCGGACAATTACCAGGTCATCAATAAAATTATCCGGCAGAACAACGGCATTGTGCTGGTCACAGGTCCCACGGGCAGCGGTAAAACCACCACCCTTTATGCTGCTTTATCAGAGATCAATTCACCTGATAAAAATATCATCACCATTGAAGATCCGGTGGAGTATAATCTCCAGGGGATCGGTCAGATCCAGGTGAACACCAAAACCGGGATCACTTTTGCAAAGGGGTTGCGGTCCATTGTCAGGCAGGACCCGGATATTGTGCTTATCGGAGAGGTACGGGACCTGGAAACAGCAGAGATTGCCATTCAATCTGCACTAACCGGGCATCTTGTGTTTTCAACCCTGCACACCAATGATTCCGCCGGCGCTGTCACCCGGCTGGTGGATCTGGGGGTGGAGCCCTATCTTATCGCCTCTTCTGTCAACTCGGTAATTGCCCAGCGGCTTGTCCGGGTACTCTGCAATGCATGCAAAGAAAAATATCAGCTAGATGAAACCCATATCAAAGTGCTGAATGTTGGGGGTGAAAAGTATATCGGAAAACATGTCTTTAAGCCGGTTGGCTGTTCCAAATGTTTTAATACAGGATATTCCGGACGGCAGGCCATATTTGAGATCATGCTCATGACAGATGCCATCAAAAGCCTGGTGTTAAAAACCTCTGATGCCAACCAGATCAAGGCTGCCACGCTGAAATCCGGTATGGTAACACTGCGCCAGGACGGGATGACAAAAGTTGTCAAGGGGATTACATCCATAGACGAAGTGCTCCGGGTCACCCAGGAATAATCTTCTATGAATATTCCAGGAAAATTTTTGCATGGCTGTATTTGAATACAAAGCACTGAACGCAAAAGGCAAAAACGTATCCGGCATTATTGATGCTGAAAGTACAGCTGCTGCCAAATCAAAGCTGCGTCAGAAATCTATTTTTCCAACATCACTGGCAAAAATAGAGTCCCGGTCAGGGATTATAGAAAAAAAGCCATTGGACTTTATAACGGGGTTCCGTCTTTTTGGAA
>JAABSS010000229.1 GCA_011390235.1 Desulfotignum sp. | reverse complement strand
ACAGCCGGTGCCGCACCAGTTCATGGGTCACCCCCCGGTTGGTGACAAACCGGACAATGATATCCCCGAACTCGATCATGGCATGGTGGCCCCGGTCCCGCATGCGGGCCACAAAACCGGCTGCGGAATCAGGCGTGATCTTGTCCTCGGATTTATAACAGGTGCGCCCGGCCGCCTCGATTACCTGAAGCAGATCGTCCGGCAGACTGATGATTTCATGGCCCTGGTCGATGATTTGCATAAAATGTCCCTCCTTCAACTTATCACCGTAGGACCATACCATATCGTGGTCCAAAAAACAGTTGAAATTTACATGTTGCCGGCACATAATCCCGGATACCTTCAAGATCCGGACCATCTTGTCTTGCCAACTTTGGGCAAGGAATACGGGGTATGCCGGAATTTTTTTTGACCGGAAAGCACATTTTCACTATAGTAAAAAAACAGGGTTGCTGACCAATGATTTTTTTGCCGTAATGACGGCATGCCCTGACAGGCACAACAAAGCATGAAAAATTCTGCCCCTCAACCTGAAACCGGAAGGACGGCTTTTTGATGAACCCCCTGGACCATATCCCTGAAAATATCCGCCGCACGGCTGCCCAATGCCGCCATTATGCCATGTGTAAAATCGACTACCTGGAAACCGGGCTCTGCCCGCCGGCAAAAAAAACCCCTTTTGTCTCCTATTTTCCCCAGGGCCGGATGGATCTGTGTGATGCCCTTGCCAAAGAGCTGATTCCCGTCACCGAAACGGCAGTGGATATCATTTCATCGTGCACCCTGTGCGGATCCTGCGACAGGCAGTGCCATTTTGTGACCGGGATGCGGCCCATGAAGGTCATGCAGGCTTTAAAAGCGTTCCTTGACGCGTTTCAGAAAAAAGGAGAAAAAGCTGCTGTAATCCCGGAAGATGAACCGCTGAAGGCATTGAAAAACATTGTGGGCGAAAAATGGGCCACCAATGACCCTGCCCACCTGATTGCCTATGCAAACGACCCTTTTCCCCTGGCAGACCGTCAGATACCCGGGTATGTGGTACTGCCAGGCAGTGCGGATGAACTGGTGGAAATCGTCAGATTTGCGGACAAGGCCCGTATCCCGGCAGTGGTCCGGGGAAACGGGGGCAGTGTTTTCGGATTTGTCTTTACCCCCGGCATCGTCATCGATGTCAACCGGATGAAAAAAATCCAGCTTGATCCGGACAACTGGACAGCTGTCATCGAACCCGGGGTCACCTCTTTTGAACTGCAGAAAGCCGTGGCCGAACAGGGATATCGGGTGAACACGGCGGAACCGGCCGCAACAGTATGCGGCAACATCGTATGTACGGGATTGTTTTCCACCTGGGCCAACGTCTATGGCGTGGGTGCCGACCACATTGTGGATATGACATTTGTGGACAGTCACGGAAAGGTTTTCACAACAAATGACAAACATGCGTCCAATGTATTCGGTTTTGAAAAAGCCGTGCTCCCGTCTCCCGGCATCTGCACCCAGGCCCGGGTACGGATGCATCCGGTCACCGAAGACGAGGAAGGTCTGCTGGTGCCGTTTACCACCCTTGCCGATGCGGTTTCCTTTGCCAGAGATATCAGCCGCCGCCGCATCGGGCTTGCCGTGGGTATACTGGGCGGGCATTACCTGTCCACTTTCATCTCCCCCACCCACAACCTTGCCAGGCAGACCCGGGATGTTTTCAGCGGCATTCTCGAAATGACCTGTGTGGTGTCCGTCATCGGCGACAAATATGCCCGCAGCAGCATCCGGCAGATGGTTCCCTGTGTCATAGACAGCAGCACTTTCAGGATGTTCATGCTCGGGCTGCCACAGCTGGTCAGATCCGATCTGTCCGATATCGTCCGGGGACTGGAAAGTGACCGGCCGGCCTATGAAACCGTTTTCAGCGAAGAAATGCTGCCGGTGCTGGAAGAAATTCTTGCCCCGTCTCCCGAAACCCTGGCCGCTGCTGTAGAAGAAGATCTCCGGGATTTCTACGAAGAGCTGTACAGCCGTCCCCACATGACCGATATGGTGTGGCTGACCATGTTTCGCATCGTCAGCGCACGGATGTCCCGGCACAAGCACATGTTCGCCTTCCTCATTTATGTTCCCCTGGAACCGGTGGATGTGATCCAGGAACTGATCACCTCGTTTACAGAAATTGCCGAAAAACACGGTATCGAACATGACCTGGGGTTTATCACCCCTCTGGATCTGGGCAAACGCGGTATTCTGGAATATGATTATTATATCGACCACACCGACAGCACTGAATCACAAAAAATCCAGCAGGCCATGTTGGACATCGAACCCATGGTGGACAAACTGAGCAGCACCTGCAAAGGGGTGACGTTTCTCAAATATATCTTTTCCCAGGGATGCGCCAGAAAAGAAAATTTTTTGTATACCTGAAAACAACCCCAAAAGGGTTTGCGCATTTTTGCATCTCCCTTTTTGCATCAGAATGGAGGAAATATCAGAGCGACAGATAATGAAATAACCGGAAAACGGCAGTCGAAAAACACCGGCTTCCTGCTGACAGGGGCCACAGGATTTCTGGGTATCCACCTTGCTGAAATGCTTTCGCAGCAAGGGTATACAGTCATTATCCTGGCCCGGCCCCGGGATAATACAGCTCCGGAAGAGCGTATAAACGCATTATTTGACTGGCTGGGCACGGATGGGATTCCATCTTGTGTGCAGATAGTGCCAGGAGATCTGAACCGTTCCGACCTCGGCCTGTCCTGGACTGACTATCACCGGCTGGCCGCCGGGGTCGACGAAATCATTCACTGCGCCTCTGACACCTCCTTTTCAGAACGGAAACGCGCGCAGATTGAAAAAGCCAATGTGGAAAACCTTCACCACCTCCTGGATTTTGCGGCCAAAAGCCGGTGCTGTTTTTTTCACTTTATCAGTACCGCGTACGCCGCCGGAAAAAGACGCGGCATATGCCCTGAAGCACTGGTGGACACCCGGGCATTTTTCAATGTGTATGAAGAAACCAAGCACCGTGCTGAAATGACAGCTGCCAAACGCTGCAGCCGGGAAGGCATCCGCCTGAACATATACCGGCCGTCCATCGTGTACGGCAACTCCCGGACCGGAAAAACCCTCAGGTTCAATGCCATGTACTACCCCGTAAAAATTCTGGTGTTTTTAAAAAACCTTTACCATAAAAAACACCGGGAACAGGACCTGGAAAGCGCTGAAAAAATGGGTATTTCATTTAGTGCCGACGGAACCGCCCATATGCCCATCAGGATTGAGACCTCTCCGTCCGGGGGCATTAATCTGATCCCGGTGGATTTTTTTACCGCTGCTTTTTCGGCCATTATGGAAACCGCATTGGATGGTGGCGTATTTCACATCACCAATGACACCATCAAATCAATTTCCGATTTCATCCACTATACCCAAACCTATTTTCATATCACCGGCATACAGGCAGTGCCGGCAGAAGATTTTCCACCCGATAAACAAAGCAGCCTGGAAATCCTTTTCAGCCGCTACACGGAAGTCTACAGGCAGTATATGCAGGACGAACGCATTTTTGACAACACCAGAGCCGCCGCTATTCTGAAGCAAAAAAGCAT
>JAABSS010000228.1 GCA_011390235.1 Desulfotignum sp. | reverse complement strand
GAGGGCCATCCCGTCTTTGCCGCCTACCGTAGAGGAATTGGGGGTTGAGCCCGAGCTGCTCGATGCGGCATTTCCGAACAATGGCCTGGTGTTGATCACAGGGGTGATGGGGACCGGGAAAAGTACCTTGCTGGCCTCATTGTTGCGGCGGGTCAGAGAAACCATGCCGAAAAACGTGATCACCTATGAGGCCCCCATTGAATTTGATTTGATGGGCATCCCGGATCCAATGGGGCCCCTGGTGCAAACGCAGATCCCCATGCATCTGAGTGATTTCAACTGGGCCCCCAGAAACGCTGCCCGACGGGCAGCTGATGTGATTCTGGTCGGGGAATCAAGGGATACTGAAACCCTGAAAGGAATGCTTGAATCAGCTGAAATAGGCGTGTGTGCCTATTCAACCGTGCATACCAGGAGTGTTGCAGAAACACCGTCCCGGATCATCAATGTTTTCCCGGAGGGCCTGCAGCACCAGATTGCCTCAACCTTGATTTCCAGCTTGCGGTTGATTGTCCAGCAACGGTTGCTGCCGGCCAAAGCAGGGCAGGGCAGGGTGGCCATCAAAGAATATCTGATCTTCAATGCAACATTGCGGAAAGCCCTGTTTAACACGAAAATCGAAAATCTTATTTCGACCATCGAGGACATGGTTGAAAGCCACGGCCAAACATTGCTCAGCGATGCAGAAAAAAAATACAACGATGGATTGATTTTCAAGGAAGATCTTGAGGCGATCCAAAAAGAAAGGGAGAACCAATAAAATGTGGCGAGACACGGTATTGTCACCGAAATTTTTTTTCATTGATGCCAGCAGCTTGTTCCCCATGGGCATTTTTGCCCTGCACATTTCCTGGTGGACATTTTGGGTTGCGATCACCGGCACCACTTTTTTTGTCATCCTGAAAAACTGGAACCTGACACCACTGTTTTGCTGGCGATTGATCAGATGCAGGGTCATCGGACCTATCCGGCCGGTCCAGGACAGGGTGATATTCAGACAACGCAGTAACTGGTAAACAATATATTTAAGGAGAATCAAAAATGTCAGAAAAAGAACAGAAAATTGCAGTTGATGTGGGATCCGGATTCACTCAGTATACTGATGGTGTGAAAGACGGAAGTTTCCCGTCCATCGTGACCCCTATGCCTGAAACCCTGGGATTCGGGGCAAACCAGATCAAGGACATGATCACAATCAATGGACAGGCGTTCCTTGTTGGTCAGGATGCTTATGTTCATGGCGACCCCGACATGAGAGAGGACACGCTCTCGGAGGACTGGGCTGGCTCAATTGCCTGGCAGGCACTTTTTTATAGTTCTATCGCAAAGCTGGTATCAAACCCCGATGCCAGTATAAGGGTGGTTACCGGGCTTCCGCAGAGGCTGTTTGCCTCCAAAAAGGATGGTCTGATAAAGTTCTTGAACAACACACATATCTTTGATGTCAAAGGCAAGCAGTATAAAATCAAAATTTCTTCCAACGTGATCCCCCAGGCAGCCAGTGCTTTGTTCATGGCGGCCAGCAAAAACAAATCCGTTCTGCAGGATGACGTGGGGGTCATTGATATTGGCACCTATACCACGGGTTTTTCGGTGATGGAAAAAGGGGCGTTCATTACCCACAAATGCAGCGGCTGTTCCATTGGTATGTCCCTGTTGATCAAAGCATTCAAGACCTGGCTTGTGAGAGAAAAAGGGTTCTCCATAGATGAAGCAAAGATCCCCAATATCTTGATGGAGAAAAAGGTCCGGTTCCGGGGAGAAATGTTTGAGGCAGCCAAGGAAATCGACCAGCTGGCCATCACCGTGGCCCAGCCCATGCTTGACACGATCAACGCAAACTGGAAAGGCGCCGGCGATTTGAACGTGTATGTGGTTGGTGGTGGTGCGCCATACTTTATTAACGCCATCAAAACCATAATCCCGCATGCCCAGGTTATGGATGATGCCTTTTTTGCAGTGGTGAAAGGCATGCGCTGTTATCTTGAGAATGCGGCGTAACGGGGTTAGGGTGAAAAAATAAAGCTTAAAATTTTCAAAGGAGAATAATATGTCGAATCGCAAAGGTGTCAAAATACGTTTTTTTGACAATCCCAAGGATCAAGTCATACAAAATTGGTTGGATGATGTCCCAAAGTACCAATATGGAGGGCACGGGGCGATAGTCAAAGCGGTCCTGTTTGAATATGCCCGGCATATGGGATATCAATCTGAAGATAAAAGCAAAGTGGACTCGTCCGTACAGGAAGAAACAGACGGGCTGGCTGAATATGAGTATTTGACAAAGCTTTTCCCGAATATTTTCAATGGTGAAAAATATTCGGGAAACCTGAAAGGATAACCAAGTATGCAAAATCATCACAAAAGTGTCCTGATACGGTTGTTTGACAACCCTATGGACAGGGTTATCCAAGGATGGTTGGATGATGTGCCAAACAGGCAGAATGGTGGGAAATCTCTCATAATAAAGACCGTACTGTTTGAGTATGCTCAGGAAATGGGATATCACTCCCCGGGATCAAGACATGAGCCTACTAAAAAGGTGAGTGAAATATCCAGTGCCCGGCGCCGAGCGGAAAGAGAAGCCCTGGAAGAAAAGCTGGAAGCCGAAAAAAATGAAACCAAAGCGCCTGAACGCCTATTGTTTTCGAAAAGACGGCGTAATAAGTTTTGGGCAAAAAAGAAACATTACACTACTTAAAAGGTGAACAATATGTCGAATCGTAAACAGTTACTGGTGCGTTTTTTTGACAATCCCAAGGATCAAGTCATACAAAATTGGTTGGATGATATTCCCAAGTATCATTATGGAGGTATGGGAGGGATGATCAAAAATGTCCTGTTTGAATATGCTCAAGAAATGGGATATCAACTCCCGGAACCCGAGCCCACCCCCAAAAAGGTGATCAAGGTAGTCAGTGCCCGACGTCGAGCAGAAAGAGAAGCCCTGGAAGCAAAGAAGGAAGCCGAAGAAAAAGCGGAGATGGACTCTTTCATACAGGAAAAAACAGGCATAACACTGCCGGACGAGGATGATGATGATTTCCTAAAAAAAATGGCGCAAAGCATGAAGGATAATTTTCTATGATCATCCAGAAACCTCATGCTGACCACGATATAACTAAGGATTTGCAACCCATCACCCAGGAAAACTGCCCAGCCAGGTGCAAAAGATCCGGGATGTGCTACGGGAAGGCTTGGTTCCTTGCAAAACCGGGCCCGGCTGCCATTTGCAACCAGAAGGCGTGCAAATGGAAAAAACACATGCAGGAGCTATCTTGATGGACCATAAAAGAAAACCCCTGGCCATCGGGAATATATATCGGTTCCCGGGATATCCGAACAACGGGTTTTGTGTGACAGCCATGTCATTGCCTGGCACACCGTCAGACGATGGCGGGATACCGGGCGTGGCTGTTCAATGGCTCAATCCGGGCAAACAAAGAATGTGGTATCCGGTTGCCAGTGAAAAAGCTTTTTGGCAGTATTTTCTGTTTGCCAGTGCTTGTGACCCAGAATATACTGAAAGGATAAAAAAATAATGAACAAAATTGACATGAGCGCCGACCCAAAATCCTGGTTGACGGGCATCTTTGTTG
>JAABSS010000239.1 GCA_011390235.1 Desulfotignum sp. | reverse complement strand
AAACCGTTCCCAGTCAAGATCGATATTGCCATTGGTCCGGTCGTCCAGGTATCCGCCTTCCACATGGAAAGCACCGGTGAATTTCCAGAACAAAGGTTTCCAGAATCCGGCTTCGGCAATATACCTTGTATAATCAATATCACCGCCAAGAAATTCTCCGGCATACTGTACGGAAAATTTACTGAAAATTCCCCTGGTGGGCAGAAAATAGTGGTTCCTGGAATCATAGCTGATATAGGGTTTGATACTGGATGTGAAAAAATCACCCGCTGTTACATTGGTAAAAGCGGTTTCCACATTTTCCACTTCAAAATCTTCCACATTGTACTCTATCCCGATGGTTGTATAGTCCCACAGCTGTCGGTAAGCAGACCTGAGGGTTAGCCCGATGGCATTTCGTTCATAATGCTCGAACTCTTTTTCAAGCTTGTAAATGTTAACCCCTGCGGAAATGGGCCTGTCAAAAATCCAGGGCTCGGTAAACCCCAGATCGTACAGACCGGTTTCCCCTGAAATTCTGGCCAGCATTTTCAGGTTCTGGCCCCGGCCGAACAGGTTTCTTTCTTCCAGAGATACCTGCCCGAACGGACCGTCAGCAGTGGAAAAACCACCGCCAAAAGAAAAGTTCCCCGTGGCTTTTTCCGTGACATTAACCTCAAGATCCCGCTGATTGGGAATCGGGGTTTTCACCGGGGTGATTTCAATATTTTCAAAATAATCTTTCACCCCGAGGTTTCGATAGGAGCGCTGGATACCGGCCATGGAATACTTGCCCTGTTCTTTTACCGCCATTTCCCGCCGAATAACCTTGTCCCTTGTTTTGGTGTTGCCCGTGATGATGATCCTATTAAAAAATACCGGTTCGCCCTGCGTAATCTTAAAGGTGATATTCACCTGTTTTGCCGCATCATCTTTTTGTATCAGAGGAGATACCTCTACATTGGCATATCCGCGGTTGGAATAAAAGTCATTGAGGCCCAAAAGATCCTTGCGGATCAATTCCCGGTTGTAAAGCGCAGTTCTTTTGGACTGCAGCTTTTCAAGCAGGTCTTCTCTGGATGTAAGAATATCCCCTGTGATATCTACTTTTCCGGTCTTATACTGGCTTCCTTCCTCGATCTTGAAACCAATGGAAATACTTTCTTCTCCCATTTCCACTTCGGGATCCGACACCTTGACATCGATGAATCCGTTGTTTTTGTAAAGAGATTCAATGCGGATAACATCATTTTCCAATTCGGTCTGGTCCAGATCTCCGGAAGTGGTTATAAATGACCAGAATCCTTTTTCCCTGGTCTCCATGGCTTTTTTGATTTTTTTGTCTGCAAAATAGGTATTGCCCTCAAACGTGATGGCTTCAATTTTGATTTTCTCGCCTTCATCCACAACAAAGACGATGTCAGCCTGGTTGTTTTCCAGGGATTTTATTTCATAATGCACCCTGCAGTTATGGTAGTTTTTTTCTGTATACAGACGCTTGATTTTTTCCACATCAGCGTTGATTTTGTAAACATTGAGGATGGAACCGGTGCTGGTGTCAATCACACCGAACAATTCATCATCTTTATACACCCGGTTTTTAGAAAATTTGATGTTTCTGACACTGGGTTTTTCCGTGATGTCAAAAATAATTTCAACCCCCTGGTCCAGCTCTTTTTTTCTGACCACCACATCATCAAAAAAACCCATTTTGTAAACAAGGGACAGGTCTTTCGACAATTTTTCCGCATCCATTATTTCACCGGGGCTGGAGGTGATGGTGCGTAAAATAGCGTCAGATTCCACCCTGCGGTTGCCGGAAACAGAAATGGCTGCAATGATGCGTTTTTCAAACAATTCCCCAATGATCCCCCGGGTCAGGTCGGTGACAGCAGAAAACATGGCTTCCAGCTGCTTTGCCTGGGAAAAAAATGTGAGAGGGGGACCGGATTCATAGACATGGTGCATTTCCGTATCAATGCTGATGCTTTGATCGGCCACAAAAATATTGCCGGTAATAATTTTGTCCACACCCAGACGAATGCCTTCCTGCCTGAATTTTGCCTGATCCCAGGTATCCTTGTCTGAATACTCTTTGACAAAGATTACCCTGGCGCCTTCTTTTTCCAGGGTTTCTTTAAGCATCAGCGGCAGATCCTCTTTCAGGTTCTCATGGGGCTTCTCTGCCTGAACAGAAAAAGGAAAGATTGCAACACTTATGGTTTGGTCAGCAGACAATCCGGAAATCATGCAGAAAAATACAAACCAGATCACCCCTGTTATGTTCAGCGCTTTTTTCATGTCATTCCTTTGTAGATGCCGGTGCAATAATGCCGTTGTGGAGAGTTACCATTTTTCCCATCATATGGGCCAGCTTCATGTTGTGGGTGACCACAACAATCGTCATGTCCAGTTCCTTGTTCAATTGGTCCAGCAGTGCATGGATGCTGTCGGAGTTTTTTTCATCCAGATTGCCGGTGGGTTCGTCTGCCAGCAGCAGATCCGGCTTCATCATCAAGGCCCTGGCAATGGCCACCCGCTGCTGTTCTCCTCCGGAAAGATCTTCTACCCGATGAAAATGTCTGTCTGCAAGCCCTACCCTTTCAAGCATATTTTCGGCCTGTTTTTCAACATTTTTTTTATTTTTCCGGGCAATGAGTCCCGGAATCATCACATTTTCCCGGGCAGTGAATCCCGGAAGCAGATAGTGAAACTGAAAAACAAAACCAATGCGTTCATTGCGGAAAGCAGCCAGTTTTTCATCATCAAATGAAAACAGATTCCGGCCTTTGAATATCACCTGTCCATGATCAGGCCTGTCCAGGGTGCCGATAATATTTAAAAGGGTTGATTTGCCGATACCTGATGCCCCTACCACGGCAAGGGTCTCGCCTTTGGAAATAATGAAATCAGCATCCTTCAGGATTTCAATGGAAGCTGTGGGGCTGGCAAAGGTTTTGCTGACCCCTTCCAGACGCATGAGAACACAGGAAGCATTTTCCTTATCCATACCGAATAGCCTCCAGCGGGTCCATTTTTGATGCTTTGTAAGAAGGATACAAGGTTGATACAAAACATATGAACACCGCACTCACCGCAATCAGGAGTACATCCAGAGGATCCAGCTGTACCGGCAGGGTTGAAAAAGGATAGGCCTGGGGAAGCTGGATAAAATCATAGTGCTTGAGCAGCCAGCAGACAACAACACCGGACACTGTTCCCAGAAAGGTTCCCAGAATACCGATGACCAGTCCCTTGATGATGAAAATTTTTCCAATGACCCCATGGGTGGCACCCATGGCCTTGAGAACGGCAATGTCTTTGGTTTTTTCCATGACCATCATTATCAAAGCAGAAGCAATATTAAAAGCTGCCACCAGAATAATCAGGGTGAGTATAATAAACATGGCAGTTTTTTCCAGTTTCAAAGCGGAAAACAAGCTTTGGTTGATTTCCATCCAGTCCCGGGCATAAAAGGGATACGCCAGGTCTCCCAGCACCTCTTTGCGGATCTGTTTTACCGTGAAAATGTCATCCACCCAGATGCCGATGGCGGAAATTTTATCGTGGTCACCAGTGAGCATCTGGGCCTGCTCCAGATGGACATAGGCCAGCATACCGTCATATTCAGACATGCCCGAACTAAAAGTTCCCTGTACCACAAAGCGTTTCATGGATGGTATCTGGCCGATGGGAGAAACAAAGGAACGGGTGGACATGAGAACAATGTTATCACCTGCCATCACCCCCACCGAACCGGCAAGTTCCTTTCCCAGAATTATGCCGGGCAGATTGTCCTCATCTGTTTTATGGACGGCCAATGCTGTTTCCAGATCTTTGGTATCAAATCCTTTGATCAGAGAAGCGCTGCTGGCCGGGATGATTCCCCGGACCATGACCCCTGAAAATGATTGCCGGGTCCGGATCATTGCCTGGCCGAACAAAATCGGGGATGCATCCCTTATGCGGTGGTTATTTTGCAGGTCCTGCAAAATTGTATCATAACTGCCAAAGGTGCCATTGTAATTCATGAGCAGGATATGGGGTTCCAGGCCCAGGATCCGCCGCCGGAATTCACTTTCAGCGCCGTTCATGACCGCGATAACCACCACCAGGGCCATCACCCCCACCATGACACCGGCTACGGATAGAAAGGTAATCAGGGAAATAAACCCTTCTTTGCGCTTTGCCTTGAGATAGCGCCTGGCTATGAACAGTTCAACAGCCATATGAAATCAATTGCTGTGTTTCATATGGGGAAAAAGAATGACTTCCCTGATGGAAGCGGCATCTGTGAGCAGCATCACCAGGCGGTCAATGCCGATGCCTTCACCTGCTGTAGGGGGCATGCCGTATTCCAGGGCTTCCACATATTCCGCATCCATGATATGGGCCTCTGCATTTCCTTCATCCCGCTGCCGGACCTGCATGAGAAACCGGTTGTACTGGTCTTCCGGATCATTTATCTCGGAAAATCCATTGGCAATCTCCCGGCCGGCAATGAACAGTTCAAACCGGTCGGTGAGCCCGGGGTCAGCCTCATTTTTCCGGGACAATGGGGACACTTCCACAGGATATCCTGTGATAAAGGTGGGCTGGATCAGTCTGGGCTCCACCAGGATATCAAAAAGCTTGGTCAGCACCTTGCCGTGGCTTTCTTTTCTGGTGATCTGGATATTGTTCTTGTGTGCAAATTCCAGCAGGGCCGGGGTATCATCTATAGATGCCGGGTCAAGGCCGCCGATGGTGCACAGGGATTCCATCATGGAAATCCGCTGCCATCCGGGTTTGAAATCAATGGTATGGCCCTGGTAGGCAACAAAGGTTTGACCGGTGATCTGTTTTACAATGGCGGCAAACATATTTTCCGTCAGATCCATTAAATCCTTGTAATCTGCATAGGCCTGGTAAAATTCCACCATGGTGAATTCCGGGTTGTGCCGGGTGGAAATCCCTTCGTTTCTGAAATTGCGGTTTATTTCAAACACCTTTTCAAACCCGCCCACCACCAGGCGTTTCAGATAAAGCTCCGGTGCAATGCGCAAAAACAACTCCATGCCCAGGGCATTGTGCCAGGTTTTAAACGGGGTGGCTTCAGCACCGCCGGGCAGCGGCTGCATCATGGGAGTTTCCACTTCCATGAATCCATGGTCCTCGAAAAAATGCCGCATGGCTGACACAATTTTGCTTCTTATCACAAATATGTTTCTGGTGTCATCATTCATGATCAAATCCAGGTATCGCTGGCGGTAGCGTTTTTCCGGATCCTTGATACCATGAAATTTTTCCGGCAGGGGCCGGACCGCCTTGGATAAAAGACGGAAAACCGTTGCCAGGATGGTCCATTCCCCGGTGCGGGTCTGAAACAGGGGACCGGCCACACCGATAAAATCACCGATATCCAGTTTTTTAAACAGGTCATAGGTGTCATCCCCTACCTTGTTTTTCTGGACATAGACCTGCATGTGATCAGAACCATCCTTGAACCGGACAAAAGAAGATTTTCCCATGCGGTTGATGGCCATGATCCTGCCGGCCACCTGAAATGTTTTGCCGTGCTCCCCTAAGGATTCAGGATCTTCGGCAATGGTTTGCTTAAGCCGGGCCAGGTTGCAGGAGATTTTAAAATCATTGGGATACAGGGGTACCCCGCTTTCCTTGATGGCCTGTATTTTTTCTTTTCTAAGCTGAATGATCTGGCTGTCTTTGTCCATGGGGTATATAGCTTTCATTTAGGTTGCTGCCACGTGTATCACGTTGCCGGCACACTTGTATTGTCAGTTTGGTGTTTATAATTTCACACAGTAAAACATGAATAAATAGCCTGAATGACTGGTCGTTGTCAAGATTTTGTTGGTGTTAATCCCGGGCCTGCATTTTTAAAAATAATGGTAAAAAGTGTTCCTTTGCCGGGTATGGAATCAAAATCGATCATTCCGTCATAGGTATCGATGAGGCGGTGAATGATGGACAGCCCGAGTCCGGTTCCCTCTGGTTTGGTGGTGAAAAACGGATCAAATATATGCCTGGCTTTTTCGGGATCAATACCGTGCCCATTGTCTTGGACAGTCAGGTAAATCCGGTTGTTTCTGGGAGAGGCAAGGGTAATGACAATCTTTCCCTTACCGGAAATGGACTGGGCCGCATTTTTGATGAGATTCCACAGAATCTGTTGAAGATGCACAGGATCGATGATTACACACAATGTGTCATCGATATGGGTGAAAATCTGGATCCTGTCCTTGAATTCCACGGTATTTAAAAATAAAGAAACCACATCAGTGACAGCTTCATGGATCATCACCGGTTTTGCGTTTGCCCGGCTGGGCTTGGCAAACAACCGGATTTCATTGACAATGCATTTGAGCCGTTCGGTTTCCCGCAGAATAATTTTCATGAGCCGGTCTTCGTGGCTTCCGGGCAAAGCTTCTTCCTGGAGCAGTTGAATCCTGCCAGAGAGGCCAGTGGATTTTTGATTTCATGGGCAATCCCTGAAATCATTTCATCCACAGTCTCCATTTTTTCCACCCGCCGGAAATGGGCCTGGGTGATTTTCAAATCCTGGCGGGCCCGCTTTAGCTGCATGGCAAGCTGTCCGCTTAAAAATGCCACAGCAAAACAGGCGGCCATGATGATGATGATCCGGTACAGAATATGGTTTGGATCCAGGTTCACGGGCACAGAATGGTGGCCGAGAAAAGGAGGGATGATCCGGTAGTATTCCAGCAGGACCAGCATGCCGTACTGGGCCGCAGATACCCCGGCAATGATCAGACTGCCTTTTTGCAACACCAGCATGGCGCCGTAGATGATAATCAGCAGATACAAAAAGGTGAACATGGAATCAAAACTGCCTGTAACATAAATAATCACAGTCACGGAAAAGGTATCCACCAGGATCTGGGCATAGCAAAGTTGCAGAAGTCTTCTGCCCCTTTTGAGCCAGATGCCGTATCCCACCGACAAAAACAATATAAGGGCCGCCAGGTAATACAGGGTTACAAAAGGCTGGGATAAAAAAGACAGGTTTTCACCGGTGGAGAATACCAGGCTGGAAAATATCAGTACAATGCAGAATATCACCCGGGCCAGAATGATCCACTTGAGCTGCCCTGCCGTGTCCTGCTGTTCCTGAAACGGTTCAGATGATGCCGGAGTATTCAAGATTACAGGTTGCCCGCCATGGTGAATATGGGCAGATACATGGCAATGACAAGTCCCCCCACCACCACGCCCAGAAAAACCAGCATGAACGGCTCGATCATGTCCGTAAGATTTTTAACGGCCTGGTCCACTTCGTCATCATAAAAATCGGCTATTTTTTCCATCATGGTATCCAGGGCACCGGTGGATTCTCCCACGGAAATCATGGAACAGACCATGGAGGGAAACACCCCGCTTTCCAGCAGGGGATCTGCCATGGACCGGCCCTCGGCAATGCCGGACTTGACATCTCTTATGGCAAATTCCACAATTTTGTTGCCCGATGTTTTGCCCACGATATCCAGGGCATCCAGGATGGATACCCCGGATGAGATCATGGTGCTGGTGGTTCTTGTGAACTTGGCCACTGCCACCTTGCGGATGAGCATGCCCACCACCGGCAGGCGCAGGAACATGTCATCCATGAGAATCCTGCCCTTCTGGGTCTTGTAAATGCGGCGGACGATGAAGCCGGTGGCTGCAAACCCGATAAGAATCCACAGCACATTGGCCACCACAAAGTCACTCAGGGCCACCACCATCAGAGTGGGAGCAGGCAGGGCAGATTCCATGCTGGCAAACATTTCCTCGAATACCGGGATGACAAATACCAGGATGATGCCCACCACGATAATGGCCACGATAATGGTGATAATGGGGTAGGTCATGGCGCCCTTGACCTGTTTTTTGAGCTTTGCCATTTTTTCCATGTAACTGGACAAGCGTCCCAGAATCACATCCAGGATACCGCCGGCTTCTCCTGCCGCCACCATGTTCACAAACAGTTCATTAAAATCTTTGGGGAATTTTTTCAGGGCATCGGCAAAGGTCTCCCCTGATTCCACCGATTCCTTGATTTTTTTCAGATGTTTTTTAAAGGTGGAATTTTCCTGCTGTGTATGCAGGATTTCCAGGCATTGCAGCAGAGGCAGTCCCGCATCGATCATGGTGGAAAATTGTCTGGCAAAAATAATCACATCACTTTGTTTTACACTGGGCTGCAAAAATGAAACGTTTTCAAAAAGATCCTTGGGTTTTTTCTTGATTCTGCCGGGAACCAATTTCCTTCTGACAAGGCTCTGGCGGACCTGTTCACTGTTTTCCGCCTCCATTTCACCTTTAACGGTTCTGCCTCTGGGGTTTTTGCCTTTCCATTGATAGATCTCGAGCATAAGATTTCCTTAATGTTTTGGTTGCATGGTCCAGTGCTCCAATCGCAGCTGATTATACCAGAACAGCAGGATTTGTAAAATCGTTCCAGATAGTCTATATAACATCCATTGTGCAATCTCAACAGGAGTTGATCGGTGGAGGATAAAAAAAAAGGCGGCATCTGTGCCAAAACCATTATCACCAGCCATATGAATGCAGACTATGATGCCATTGCCGCCATGCTGGCTGCCCAGAAACTTTATCCGGGCGCATTGATTATTTTTCCCGGATCACAGGAAAAAAACCTGCGGGATTTTTTCATTTCTTCCATGAGCTATCTGTTCAACATGGCAGATCCGGCAACCATTGATTTTACAGATACCCGCACCCTGGTACTGGTGGATACCCGGCAGAAAAACAGGCTTGTGGGGGTAAGCGATCTGCTGGAAAACAAACAGGTATCCATTCATGTATATGACCACCATCCGCAGGGACCCGATGATGTGACTGCCGACATGGAAGTCTGTAAACCTTATGGTGCCACTGCCACCATATTGAGCGAGATTCTCCAGGAAAAAAATATTGTTCCCACACCGGAAGAAGCCACTGTCATGGCCCTGGGGATTTACGAAGACACCGGCATGTTCACCCATTCCTCCACCACCCGGGCGGATTTTATCCAGGCAGGGTACCTTCTGTCCTGCGGTGCCAGCCTCAATACCATTGTCAGCCTGGTGGTCAGAGAAATAAAGGCGGAACAGGTCACCTGGCTCAATGAACTGCTCAATGAGATGACCGTGCACAAAATTAACGGTATTGAGGTCCATATTTCCACCATTTCCGCATCATATTACATTACGGATCTGGCATCCATTGTCCAGAAAATCGTGCGCATGGAAAGCCTTGATCTGTATTTTGCCGTGGTGCTCATGGGCAATAAAATCAACATTATTGCCAGAAACCGGATTCCTGAAGTGGATGTGGGCAGAATCCTGTCCTCATTCGGCGGCGGGGGCCATGCCTATGCTGCATCTGCCAAGGTGGAAAACCATACCCTTCCCCAGGTGGAACTTATGGTCATAGACCAGGTAAAACAGGCCACCCGGAAAATTCAGGTTGTCAAATCATTGATGTCATCTCCTGCCATTACCATTGCATCCTCCGCCTCCTGCGAGCAGGCGGGCAGTATGATGACCCGGTATAATATCAATACCCTTGTGGTGGTGGATGAAAATACAAATGCCTATGAAGGTTATATTACCCGCCAGGTGGTGGAAAAAATTTTTTTTCACAAGCTCAAAAACAGGCCGGTGGAAGAGTATATGAATTCAGAAGGCTCGTTTGTCTCATCAGATGCGGACACAGCGGAAATTGAATACAAAATCATTGAAGAAAAACAGCGCATCATTCCGGTGATTGACCATGGCAGGATCAGCGGTGTGATCACCCGCACCGATCTGCTCAATTATCTGGTCCAGCACAACAAAGCGGTCAAACATACGGATCAGCTCATATTCAAAAGACAGAACACCAAAAAGCGCCGGATCCACAATATCATGGAACAGCGGCTGGATGCCTGGACCCTGGATCTGCTCAAAGCCATCGGCACAACAGGAGATGAACTCAACCTTAATATTTATGTGGTGGGCGGATTTGTCCGGGATCTTTTGCTGCAGCGCCAGGTGGATGATATTGACATTGTGGTGGAAGGAGACGGGATCGCTTTTGCCAGACATTTTGCAAAAAAAAAGGGGTGCCGGGTAAATACCCATAAAAAATTCGGCACTGCTGTGATCATTTTCCCTGATAATGTCAAAGTGGATGTGGCATCTGCCCGCCTGGAATACTATAATTTTCCCGCAGCCCTGCCCATTGTGGAAAAAAGCTCCATCAAAAGGGATCTGGCCCGCAGGGATTTCACCATCAATACCCTTGCTTTGAGCCTGAACCCGGTTAATTTCGGCACCATGATCGATTATTTCGGTGCCAACCGGGACCTGAAAGACAAAACCATCCGTATCATTCACAACTTAAGTTTTGTGGAAGATCCCACCCGGATATTCAGGGCCATTAAGTTTTCCAACCGGTTCGGATTCAAGATCGGCAAGGTCACCGCCAATCTCATTAAAAACGCGCTTAAGGTTGACTGCTTCAAGAATCTGAGCGGGCTGCGGGTCTTATCGGAACTCAAGCAGATTTTCAGTGAGGAAAACCCCATTCCCGCCATCCATACCATGGAATCCTATGGTCTTGAAAAAGTGATCCATCCCCAGCTGGAGATTACCCCCAATACCTATGTGATATTTGAATCGGTCAACAAGACCCTGGCCTGGCACGACCTGCTTTATGTGGGGGAAAAATATCCCCGGTGGGCCGTATACTTCATGGTGCTTCTGCACCGGTGTACTTTTGCCGTGTGTGAACAGATATGCAAAAGACTGATGGTACCGGTCAGCGAAACCCGGCTGCTGCTGGAAAGACGGTATAAAGCGGAACAACGGCTCAGTTATATTGAATCTGTTTATCCTGTATCCCGCCAGGAACTGTACTGGGCCCTGATCAACTTTAAAACCGAATGCATTTTGTACATGATGGCCCTGACCAAAGAAGAACCTGTGCGCAAAGCCATCTCCAATTTTTATACGGATTACCGCCATGTCAAACCTTTGATCCGGGGCCGGGACCTGATCAATATCGGGGTGAAGCCCGGTCCTGAATTTACAAAAATATTCCAGGAAGTGTTGAATGCAAAACTGGAGGGTGATCTTGAAACCCGGAAAAAGGAAATCGCTTTTGCCGCCGCATATGCCCGGTCCAACAGATTAATTTAATGTTGATAAAATCTTTTCTTTCTGGTACTTCCCCGGCCATGCGCCACAATTTTTGCACTTTTAAACCCTGTTAGATAGGAAATCCACCCTATGAAGAATGCTGACTTTTTAACCGGTATCACCACCAGCGGCACCCCCCACCTGGGAAATTTTGTGGGCGCCATCAGGCCGGCGGTGGCATCCAGTAAAAATCCGGATCTGACCTCCTATTATTTTCTGGCTGACTACCACTCATTGATTAAAAACCATGATCCTGAAAAACGGCAGGCATCCACCCTTCAGATTGCCGCTGCCTGGATCGCCCTGGGCTTGGACCATGAAAACTGCGTGTTTTACCGGCAGTCGGATATTCCAGAAATTCCGGAACTGACCTGGATCCTGACCTGTCTCACTGCCAAGGGCCTGATGAACCGGGCCCATGCCTACAAGGCAAAGGTCCAGGAAAATGAAATTGCCGGCAACAAAGACCCTGACCAGTCCATTACCATGGGGCTGTTCTCATACCCCATTCTCATGGCTGCCGATATTCTCATGTTCAATGCACAAAAAGTGCCGGTGGGAAAAGACCAGGTCCAGCACCTGGAGATGACCAGAGATATTGCGGCACGGTTCAACCATGTATATGAAAAACTGTTTGTTCTGCCCGAAGTGGTGGTGGATGACAACACCGCAGTGTTGTCCGGCCTGGACGGCAGAAAAATGAGCAAGAGCTATAACAACTTCATCCCGCTGTTTGACACGGAAAAACGGCTGCGCAAAATGATCATGAAGATCCAGACCAATTCTCTGGGACCCGAAGAACCAAAGGACCCTGACACCTGCACCCTTTTTTCCATTTACAGGGCCTTTGCCACCCGGGAGCAGACAACTGCCATGGCCGAACGTTACCGGGCCGGGATCGCCTGGGGGGTCATGAAACAGGAGTTGTTTGAATATATCAATACCATTTTAGCCGAACCCCGGCAGCGGTATGATGAGCTGATCAAAAACCCGGGAGATATTGAAGCTATTCTGGCCAAAGGAGCGGACAAGGCCAGAGGGTTTTCCGGTCCATTTTTACAAAAGATCCGGTCCGCCATCGGCATCCGGTCACTGGGTTAGGCCGGCAATTTCCTTTGGGGTCAGGTACCGCCAGGCCCCGGACTGCAAATCATCCAAAGATATGTTGGCCATGCGGACCCGCACAAGGGTTTCCACCCGATTGCCGGTCTTTCCCACCATCCTGCGGATCTGCCGGTTCATCCCCTGCTTGAGAACAAT
>JAABSS010000226.1 GCA_011390235.1 Desulfotignum sp. | reverse complement strand
GTGCGCCCCCCCCGGTCAGCACAATGCCCGAATCCACTATATCAGCTGCCAGTTCGGGCGGGGTCTGTTCCAGGGCCATGCGGACAGTTTCCACAATGGCTTCGATCTGTTCAGATATGGCTACCCGTACTTCTTCAGAATCAATGGCCAGAATCTTGGGAATGCCCGATACCAGATCCCGCCCCTTGACTTCTATGGTCTCCAGGTTTTCCGGATCAGGGTATGCGTTTCCAATGGTGGTTTTTATCATTTCAGCGGTCCGTTCACCAATGAGCAGGTTATATTTGCGCTTGATATGCTGGCTGATGGAAGCATCCATTTTATCACCGGCCACCCGCAGAGAACGGGTATATACGATACCGGCAAGGGAAATGACCGCCACTTCTGTGGTGCCGCCTCCGATATCCACCACCATGTTGCAGGTAGGTTCGGTAATGGGAAGCCCTGCGCCAATAGCCGCTGCCATTGGTTCTTCAATAAGAAAGACTTCCCTGGCACCGGCGGATTCTGCAGATTCCCGCACCGCCCGTTTTTCCACCTGGGTGATACCGGAAGGCACAGCAATGATGATCCTGGGCCGGACCAGGGTTTTTCTGTTATTATGAACTTTACGGATAAAATGCTTGAGCATGGCTTCAGTCACTTCAAAATCGGCAATCACCCCGTCTCGCATGGGCCGGATGGCCACAATATTGCCGGGCGTTCTGCCCAGCATCCGCTTTGCCTCCATTCCAACAGCCAGAACCTTGTTTCTGGAACGGGGATCGGTCCTGACAGCCACCACTGAAGGTTCACTCAACACAATCCCTTTTCCTTTGACATACACCAGTGTATTGGCTGTTCCCAGATCAATGGCCAGGTCATTTGAAAAGGCACCAAGCAAAGAGTCCGTTATAAAGTTCATTTTACCTCTTTTACATTTAAAAAATAATTATAGCCATCTATTTCAATAAATTGACACGTATGCCTGAAATGATAGTTGCTAACAAAATTGGCGGTTTTTTACAAGAACAAACTCTGGTATCCTTATATAAATCTATTATTGTCTATCTGATACAGCCGGCAATGCAATCATGGATCGCGGGCCTGAATTTTCTGATTTTTTCATTGGACCGGCAGGGATGCACCCGGTTGGTGAGCAGGATGACCACCAGACCTGAAGCAGGATCCATCCAGAAGGAGGTACCGGTGAAGCCCAGATGTCCCACAGCGTTTTGGGAAAAATTTCGGCCGGATGAAGAATTGGACAGGGACGGCGTATCAAATCCCGCAACCATGGTCTGGCCCGGATATTTTTTCACAAAACCTGCCAGGACCCGGGGATCTATAACACGGGTGGATTTTTGTTCAAGCCCGTGCAGGATCTCCAGGCAAATCCGGTAAATTGATCCTGCATCTCCGAAAAGTCCGGCATGCCCCTGGATACCGCCGGCTGCCCAGGCATTTTCATCTTCCACTTCACCGGTGAGCACCCGGCCCCGCCAGGGGCAGTCCCGGGTGGATACCAAGCGGTTTCTGTCCGTTGGCACTGATTTTGTGCCCGGATGGATAAAAAACAGATCTTTTATTCCCAGAGGGATGTAGACACGGTCCCTGACAAACTGATCCAGGCGCTGCTGTGTCACCGTTTCAATCACATGGCACAGCAGCATGAACCCCAGATCACTGTAAACCTGGCAGGATCCCGGGCTGTTTTCCAGCGGTTCTCTTAGAACTGCATCTATCAAAGCTTGGGCCGGATCTGCCCGGTCTGCAATAATTGTATGAAATGCACGGTGGGCCGGCAGCCCGGATGTATGGCGCAGCAGCATGTCCATGGTAATTTTCGCCTTGTCAGTATCAACTGATCCCGGCAGCACCTCTTCCAGACAGGTATGCAGTCCCAGGCGGCCCTCCTGCACCAGCACCACCATGGCAGCAGCCGTGGCCAAAGGTTTGGTCAAGGATGCCAGGTCAAACACCGCATCCCTTTCCATCGGCCGCTTTTGTGCAAGATCAGCCAGGCCGAATGCCTCAAAAAAAAAGATGTCAGTTCCCCTGGCACACAAAAGCACCCCACCGGGAAACACACCATCTGTGACCCCTTGTGTCATCATATTATATACAGGGTTACAATTCATTTTTGTTTCAGCCATTGCAGAAGACCGGCATCTGCATCCAGAAAAACATGGTGCCCCATGGCCAGAGACAGATTGGTTTTACCATGACCCGAAGCCAGGCCCATGAGGACCGGTATGTTGTATTCTGCAAAAATGTCATCAAAAATCTCGGGCAGGTATTCTTTTTGGTCACATTGGGTAAATGCCCCGGTCACCACACCGGAAACATGGGTGAACAAGCCGGCCATCTTCATCTGGGACAGCATCCGGTCAATTTTATATGCCGGTTCCCCCACATCTTCCAGAAACAAAACCGTGCCTGAAAAATCCGGGGCAAACCGGGTACCCACAAGATGGACCAGAGTGGCCAGGTTGCCCCCGGCAAGCACCCCTTTGGCCTTCCCTGGTATCAGACAGACCCCCTGGTCCACAGCCACAGATGTCAGTGTGCCTGTGACAGCTGCAAAAAAAGCATCCAGGGTAAGTGCATCAGGTTGGGCCAGGGATACCAGATTGGGACCGTGGACCACGCTGCTACCTGCCTGCTGCATCACTGCGGTGAGCAGGGCTGTGGCATCTGAAAATCCCACAAACAATTTGGGGCGGGTTTGAATCAGGTCCCAGTCCAGATGGGCCAGCATGCGCATGGCACCGAACCCGCCCCTGGCACAGATGATTCCCTTGACATCAGGATCGGCAGCCAGCTCATTGATCACCGCTGCCCGGCACAGGTCCTCTCCTGCCAGGTACCGTTTTTTTTCATAGATTTGTTCCGGAATACGCACGGCAAACCCCAGCTGCTTTAAACTATCAATCCCCTGATTCAGAAGGGATTGGTCAAACCGCGCGCATGGTGCTGCCACCCCCATGAGATCACCTTTTTCAAGCCTGGGAAATATTTTGATTTTCATTGGGAGTTGGTATCCTCCGGTTTTTTGGCGTAGCGTATATGGAATGATATTTTGACAAAATTTCATAAAATTGCAATACTGTACAGCTGAATAATTACAATATGCAAAGGAAAATATGACCCGGAAATACCCTGCCATACTGGCCCCGGCCGGAGACAAAACCGCGTTTCTGGCTGCCGTGGCTGCCGGAGCAGATGCCATTTACTGCGGGCTGAAAATGTTTTCCGCCCGCATGGAAGCACACAATTTCAGCATCGAAGACCTTTCCCGGCTGGGCCGCCTGGCCCGGGCCAGACAGATACGGGTCTTTATTGCCTTCAATACCACCCTCAAGGAAAATGAACAGGAAAAGGCATTCCGGATACTGACCAAGCTGTGCCGCCATGTGGTGTTTGATGCATTGATTGTCCAGGATCTGGCCATGATTCCCCTGGCCCGACAGGCCGGGTTCACAGGAGATTTCCATTTGTCCACCCTGGCCAACCTCACCTTTCCGGCCGGCCTGGAAACTGCCGCAAAAGCTGGATTCACCCGGGTGGTGCTGCCCAGAGAATTCACCCTGGATGAGATCAAAGAAATGGCTGCCCATGC
>JAABSS010000225.1 GCA_011390235.1 Desulfotignum sp. | reverse complement strand
TCATATGTACATGATCAGGAATGCCTGCACTATGTGTGAGCAGGTGGCGCAATGTGATCGATTCATGGTTCGGCAGCCGCTGGAACCAGTCGAAGGTACCGATCCACCGGGAGATGGGTTCATCCAGATCCAGGCGGCCCTCTAAGGCCAGCGCGATGCATAAGGCGCCTACAAAGCTTTTGCCGATGCTTGCGGAAAGCATGCGGGTATTGTCTGTCATCGGCACGTTTGCCTCGACATCGGCCAGTCCGGAGGCGGCAGTGCCGACAGTCCCGTCTTCCAGGACATAGGCGGCTGTCATACCGGGAAATCCGAACTCTAGCCGCACACGGTCGGTCTCAGTCTGAAACAGTGATGCGTGATCCGCAGGGGGATGGTGGACGGCACAGGCTGCGAGCATGGCGGCACATAATATCGAAATGGCTGTTCTCATTTGAAAAGCACCTCTGTCACGTCCGCCACAAAAAACGGAAAATATTGATCCGTGCCAAAAAAGATAGTAACTTGCTTTTTGTCAATAAAAATATTCAAATTGCAGCAATTCTCGTTATTAGAATCAAAAGGTTTGACAGAGATCCAATCCGGGCTGATGCAAGTCGCTCGCAGGTCGAATCAGCCCGGAAAAAATTGACCATATCAGGTTTCGAATAATAATGGTATCTTAAATATATTCAGCCCCAGAAAACTCATGCAGTGGATAATTTATGCAGCGGGCACCCCCCCACTACATCTTCCAGTCCTTTTTTTCCCGGACACCTAAAAGAATAAAAATAAATCACGTTGGGATATACTTGGCAGATGGTGAATCTGCCCATAATCGATATAATATAGCGGATTTTGATTTATACTCGAAAAGATGAGGTGGGGGGTGAGTGTTATATAGAAGAACGCGACGTTTGCTTAAAATAGGCCATCACAATGGGAAATATTACATGGTAAAAAGTTGTGTGCGAATGAGGGTTGTATTTATTCCACCAGCTGTGCCTTCAGTCTGGTGGGATTGAATTGGAAACAAAAGTATCCTTAGATGTTTTGATGGAAATTGTAAAATCCGGAGGCCAGGTCAAGACCGGGGTTGATGTGTATAATGCAAACGGCATCCTGCTTCTGGCCGGAGACGTATTTGTCAGTACACTGAAACCTTTGGAGATAATAAAGCAAATCGGCATCAATTCTGTACCGGTCAATACAAAGTTACATGGTACCCTTCTGGATGGTGATGGTAACGAAATCAGACTGGATTCAGTGGGAATGTCCGAACCGGTAATCATCTCCGACAATGCTGATGCGCCTGAAATGGATTCCATATTTCCTGCCACAGCCACCAATGAACTTGAGGTGCGGTAGATTGACAATCTGCATAGGTGACCCCATTTATGGCCGGGCTGAATATTTTTTCTTCGACCCGGCTATTTCAAAGAGCATGTTCCAAAGTCAAATATTCAAATGGTATGCATTATTTTTCACGGCCGTGAATATTTTTGCTTTTGGAGAATACTTACCTTTTATCTGAGGCCATATCCAAAACTTCCCTCACTTTTTCTGTCATGTCCGCCATGGAAAATGGCTTCTGGATAAATGCTACTCCTTTATCCAGTATACCCTGATGGGCAATGACATCAGCGGTATATCCGGACATGAACAGAAGCTTGATGTCGGGATAAAGATCAGAAATTTGTCCGGCCAGGTCCCGGCCGTTCATTTCCGGCATGACCACATCGCTCATGAGCAGATCAATGGAACTGGAATGGTTTGTTGCTTTTTCCACGGCCGCTGAGGGTGTGGCTGCGGATAGCACTGAATAACCATTCCTTTCCAGCATCATCCGGGTCATCCTGAGAATAGAAGGTTCATCTTCCACCAGCAGGATGGTTTCTCTCCCCCCTGCGGCTGCTTTTTTCTCAGGCACGGCTTTGTCAGTGTCTTCCTCTGCCACTAACCGGGGCAGGTAAATCTTGAAGGTAGAACCTTGGCCGGGTTCGCTGTATACATTGATGAACCCGTTGTTCTGTTTGACAATGCCGTAGATTGTCGCAAGCCCCAGGCCGGTGCCTTTGCCCACATCCTTGGTGGTGAAAAACGGCTCGAACAAATTATTCAGGGTGTACCTGTCCATGCCGCAACCGTTGTCACTGACTGCCAGCAGGACAAAATCACCGGGAATAAAGCCTGCGTGTTCTTTGCAGTATTCCTCATCAAATGATTTTCTTCCTGTTTCTATGGTGAGCTTACCCACTCCGTCAATTGCATCTCGGGCATTGACACAAAGGTTGGCAAGGATCTGATCGATCTGAGACGAATCCATTTTCACCTGCCAAAGATGAGCAGCCGGTTGCCATACCAGATCGATGTCTTCTCCGATAAGCCGGCGGAGCATATTGAGCATGCTTTCCACGGTGTCATTCAAATCCAATTTTCTGGGAGAAATAGTCTGTTTTCTGGCAAAAGCCAGCAGCTGCCTTGTGATATCAGCCGAACGTTTCGCTGCGGTTTGAATTTCTTTGAGGTCGGAAATCAGATCGTTATCTTCATCCGCCTTCAACAATGCCAGTTCCGTGTGTCCCAGGATTACCCCCAGCATGTTGTTGAAATCATGGGCCACACCGCCAGCTAAACGGCCCACCGATTCCATTTTCTGGACCTGATGAAGCTGCCTCTGGAGCTTTTCCTGCTCTTTTTCCGCCATTCTGCGATGGGTATCGTCGTGCATGGCCACAACCGCACCGATTGTCTTGCCGGTATGGTCAGATAGTGCCTGTCCATTGCACACCATAAAACGGGGAGAACTGTTCAGGGCCACTACTACTAATTCGGCATTCAGGACGTGCTCTCCTTTCAGAGCACGGTACAGGGGGATCTCTTCTACCGGCAGCGGTGTTACGCCATCGATTTTGAACAGGCTGTAGTATTCAGCCCACCGGTCGGGCATAATGGGCTGTTCTGGTAGACCATGCAGCTTTCGTGCAGCTTCATTGAAACGGGCAATTGCGCCGTTTTCATCACAAATAACAATGGCTTCTTCAATATTGTCAAACACGGCGGTCAGAAACCGCCGTTCGCTTTCAAGAGCGTTTTCCACTTGTTTGCGGTGGGTGATATCCTGAAAAACGCCGGAAATTTTAAAGGGATTCCCTGAAGCATCTTTTTCCAGTTCCCCGATGGAAACAACTGTTTTTCTTATGCCGGTATTTTTTGTAATGATATCACATTCCAGATTGTAAGGTTTTCCTTTCTCAATCAAATCCACCAGTGCCTGATGAACCCTTTCCCGCTCAATAATGCAGCTTTCCACCTCCTCGGTGCTGAACCTGTCTTTGACCAGGTCAAACCCATATATTTTTTTGGCTTCATCAGAACCACAGAATTCTTCAGTTTCCAGGTCATATTCCCAGTTTCCTACTTTTCCCAGCTTCTGAGCCTTTTTATAACGTGATTCATTGAGTCTCAGCTGTTTTTCCTGACGTTTATGTTCGGTGATATCCATATGCGTTCCAATTACTCTGACCGGCTTACCTTTCTCATTAGCCTGCTTGCGCTCGGTGATGTCAGTCACAACACCCATCGTACCGATAAATTCACTGCTTTGTTTATCAAACCGTGATCCTGCACC
>JAABSS010000224.1 GCA_011390235.1 Desulfotignum sp. | reverse complement strand
TCAGCATGCTTTCTCTTTTTAACAAAGATATCCGCATAGACCGGGCCGTTGTGCAGGGCCTGAAAATCGATATCCGCAGGGACGAAAATGGCGGCCTGCGTATCGGGTCATATGGGTTTTCTATTGATGAAAAACAGGAAACCGGGGAAAAGATCTTTCCTCCCTGGGCTTTGCAGGCCCAGGAGGTGGCACTTACCAATGTTCAGGTCAATTATGCGCACAACGACGTCCTGCTGCACTTGGTCGTCGACAATGGCAGCATTGCGGGATTCAGCAGCAGCAATGATGAAAAAACAGGCCGGATCATGCTTTCGGGAAAACTCAATGATGCCCCCCTGGAGATTGAAATATCTGAATTTGCGTTTGTCCCTTTTTTATCTCTTTCAGGGGAACTTGAGCTCACCGATTTTTCTCTTGAAACGGTTCACGGGTTTCTGGAACAGCAGCTGTCTAAATTGCAGGGTAAAGCCTCCACAGAGGGCAGGTTCTCTTTTAAAAAAGAGCAGGAAAAACAGATGTCGGCAAATTTTGACGGTTCAGTGAAACTTGCTGATCTCAGCTTGAAAAATGCACAAGGGTCTGCTTTTACCGATGCAGACTGGAACGGAAAAATCAGCGGACAAAAACGTTCGGCTGAAAAAGTGCAAATCTCGATGAACGGCGCCCTTGGGGCAAAAAAAACTGAAATTGTGGCTGAAGAACCGCAATTACAATGGCATCACAACAAGATGACACTGGATTGTGATGTCAGCCTGAAATCGGCCGGCCCCCTGTATTTTACCGGCACTGCCGATCTGGATATGAAAGAGGGAAAACTGCTGCAGTCTGATAAAGAAAAAGTGGCTGCCTTTGATTCTCTGGTCATTGAACAGCTGGCACATGATGATTCCGGTAATCTCAGCATCGCTGCTGTTGACACAGACGCCCTTGCGGTCCATGAATCCGGGTTTGTTCCCCTGGACCTGAATGTCGATCAGGTGCATTTGAAAAATATTGCCAGTGCGAAAATGAAAAACCTTGAAATTGATACGCTTGCAGCAGAAAACATGGTTCTGGATGCTGCCGGCGGTCAGCAGCTGGATCTTTCCGCAGCAGCACTGGAAATATCCGGCATTGTCAGTACCAATCTGGATAACCTTGCCGTAGAAAAAGTCACGCTGCAGGATGGTTTGCTGCCGGCTGCAGAAAAACGCGGGTTCGGGGTGGCCCTGGATACGCTGCTGATCAAAGACATGGATAGTGAAAATCTTGCGGATTATACGGTTGATATGCTGGAGATCGATCAGCCGCAGCTGCGCAACGCCGGGAACAGGAAAATGCGCATATCCATGGAAAAAATCACTGCCAGACAGATTGCAGGCCAAGGGGCCAAAAAAGCAAGTGCAGAAAAAATTCTGGTCCGCAAGGCAGCTTTTCCAGGGAATTCCTCAGACGAAAATGCGCTGCTCCGGGCTTCTCAGGAAGAAATTGAAGCATCCGTGATCAGCTGGTCCAAAAAACAGGGCACCCGTATCCGGTCCATAACCGGAAACGGTCTCCAGGGCAGGTACACCAGGAAAGAGAAAAAAAAAGAAAAAACAGCAAAGGAGAACAAGTCTGAAAAAAAGGAAAAACCTGGCGCCCCCATCCCTCTGCGGATTGACAAAGTGACGCTTACCGGTTCCAACCGGCTGGAATATACCGATTTCACCCGGGGGGATACCTTTTCTGCGGTGTTGACCATTGACGCTCTGGATATTGCCGATATAGACCCGGGCCAGAAAGAGCAGGCTTTTTCCTATGATCTGGAGGGCATGGTGGATAAATATTCTCCTTTGTCCGTATCAGGCAGTGCCGCCCCCCTTGCCGAACCGCGGCTCTGGGAGCAGCACCTGCATCTGGAGGGGTATCCCGTGGAAAACCTGTCTGCTTTCACCATTGATCTCATCGGTGCCAGAGTGACCGGCGGAAAACTGGAACTGACATCAGAATTTGAAATACAGGGCGATGACATAAGTATGGACAACACGTTCAATGTGGATGAGATAAAAACCAGAACCGTGGTGCCTGAACGCCTTGAAAAATTCAACGAAACACTGCCTGTTTCTCTGGATACGGCCCTGGGTCTGCTGCAGGAAGACAAAACCATAGAGCTTTCCATTCCTGTTGAAGGCAGGCTTTCCGAACTTGATATCAATTACAGAGATATTATGGTGACGGCATTGAGCAAAGCCATCGGTTCAGCAGTACAGCCGCTGCTGGCCTATTCCGTACTCGGGCCGGGCGGGATTCTGGTGTATATGGGCATGCAGATCGGGAAAAACCTGATCAAATCCGAACTGCCTGAGCTGACGTTTGCACACAGCAGCACAGCCCTTACTGCGGCCCATAAGGACACCCTTGACCGGGTGGGCCGCAGGCTTGTCCAGAAGATAAAACAAGAAGAAGATGTTTCCTATTATATATATCCCAGAGTGGCACCGGAAGAAGCTTCTGATTCTGCTGATGCTTCTCTTCTGGACAAAAAGCAGCGGCAGGAACTCTATGAACTCGGAGAAAAAAGGGCACACAAGGTACAATCTTATCTGCTGAACAATTTTGATGTCACAGAAAAAAACCTGCCTGTTTTTCAGCCGGGTATCATTTATGACCAAAAAGAGTCCCGGGGAACAGTGGGTTTCATGAAATAAAATTTCGAAATACGGACCTGCAATGGTGCTAATCGGATTTTTTTTCCGGATCCAGTTTGTCCGGCGGCTCCATGGGGGTGCCGAATTCCCGGGAGGTCCAGACATCTGTTTCCCCGCCCTGGCTGTGCATGGTTTTTTCTTTCCACTGCTGTAAAGGGGTGTTTTCCCCTTGTTTGGTATACTTTTGCCGCTCCCATAACTGGCGGTCAATCTGCACCTGGTCCACAATATCTTTGAAACCCAGGATATCCTGCACAATACCCATCAAAATTTCATGCTGGGTCCCGGCGGGCAGACAGCCTTCCAGGTACACCCATCCGTCATCACTGTAAACGATGAGTTCATCGGTTTCCACCCGGTCGTCCAGGTCTAACTGCTCCTCTATCATTTCTTTGATCTGGGTATCTGTGTATCCTTGTCCTGTTTTGTCCCGGGACAGCACAGGGCTTTTCTCCAGAGGCGGTGTCACCCTGGCCGGGCCTTGTTCCTGTTTTTCGGCACACTCAATACAAAAAGCGGCCCAGGGAACGGCTTTGATCCGGGATTCGGCAATCTGTCCGCCGCAGGATTCACACATGCCGAAACCACCGGTTCTGATTTTTGCCAGAGCCGTATCTATCTGCTCGATTTCCTGTTTTTCCCGGTCATCGAGTTGTGCAAGCACCCCGGCCATTTTTTCTTTGGCCGCCGCTTCTTCAAATTCCACTTCCGGTTCCTTGAGTTTTTGCCAGGAAGTGTTTGTGCTGCTGCGTTGTTCAAGGATCTGTTCGCGCCGTTTGATCAGCCGGCTGCGGATTTCCGATATCTGCATGAAGGGTATCCTCCCGAAAAAATTAAAAATTTTCAATATATGCCTGCATGCTTTTGTTTTTTGCCGGGTATTTTTTTATTCAAGTAAATGCATGATTTCGTTTTCAGACAGATCATGCCAGTTTTTATAAGCATC
>JAABSS010000223.1 GCA_011390235.1 Desulfotignum sp. | reverse complement strand
CATGGGCGATCTCAACTCCCGGCGGGGCCGGGTTCTGGGCATGGATTCCGAAGATGACAAACAGATCATCAATGCTTTGGTTCCCATGTCTGAAATGCTGCGGTATGCCCCGGATTTAAGTTCCATGACCGGTGGCAGGGGCACCTTTACCATGGAATTTGCCCAGTATGATGAAGTGCCTTCAGACCTGGCACAAAAAGTCATTGACCAGGTGAATGCACAAAAGGAAAACAACTAAAAAAATACAGAAAGAACAGCTTTTTTACGAACAGCCGGGGGCCTGATGCTTTTACAGATCAGGCCCCCGGCTGGTTTTAGACATTCAGGCGAATATCTGCCAGAAAAACGGCATGGAAGCGGCTAGAGGGTGCCACCGGTCAGTCTCTCGTAAATCTCCTTGTAGGTTCTGGCGGTATTGTCAATAATTTCCCGGGGCAGTCCGGGGCCCGGCGGGGTTTTGTCCCACCCCGAGTCAACCAGCCAGTCCCGGACAGCCTGTTTGTCAAAGCTTTTCTGCCCGCGTCCCGGAGCATAGTCATCAAGCGGCCAGAACCGGGAGGAATCCGGGGTGAGGACCTCATCTATGAGGATGATTTCTCCATCAAGCACACCGAATTCAAATTTGGTGTCTGCAATGATGATCCCTTTTTCCAGGGCCAGTGCCGCCCCTTTGTTGTAAATTTCCAGGCTCAGGTCCCGGATTTTTTCAGCGGTTTCCCTGCCCAGAATATCAATGGTCTGTTCAAAGGAAATATTGATATCATGGTCGCCTACTTCCGCTTTGGTGGACGGCGTATACAAGGGCGTTTCCAGTTTGTCCGATTCTTTGAGTCCTTCCGGCAGCTGGATACCGCACACCTGACCGTTTTTTTTGTATGAACTCCAGCCGGATCCGGAGATGTATCCCCTGACAATACATTCCACAGCCAGAGGATCGGCTTTTTTCACCAGCATACTGCGTTTTTCAAGGGCATCCCTATAGGGACGGCATATCTCAGGATACGTGTCCACATCAGTTGTAACCAGATGGTTGCCCACAATATCCGCCATTTTTTCAAACCAGAAAACACTGATCTGGTTGAGCACTTTGCCTTTGTCCGGAATGGGATCAGGCAGCACCACATCAAAGGCGGACAGCCGGTCCGTGGTAACCAGCAGCAGGGTGTCTCCAAAATCAAAAATATCCCTGACCTTGCCCTGGCGTTTCAATGGCAGGTCCGTAAACAAAGTTTCAGGTATGGCTGTCATGGTGTATCTCCTTATTGCTTTTAAAGCATGGGGTTAAAAATCAGGGGTTGTATATAAAAAAATGTTCTTATACCATATCTCTGTTTTTTTTTCCACATAACCCAAACGTATTTTTTATATGAAAGTAGTGAGATATGAGGTTTGAGTAGTGAGAAAAAAATATCTAATTAGCTTCTCTCAATACTCATAACTCACCACTCACCACTCACCACTCATAACTTTCATAATTTGTTGTGCCCGCCAGGGCATGGGTGTTATATGAAAGCCGTCAGCCATCAGTACTCAGCTAACAGCTTTCATTCTTTGTTATGCCCGGCAGGGCATGGTCGTTATTACGTAATTTGGGATGGTCTTTGTTCCCTGCCCTGGTGATCTGGTACTGAGCGCTTGACGAATGCCGGTGATCATATTATTGTGGGCAAAATATATTGTGGATGCACAGGTGTATTTTTATAAAAAAGGATTTTCATGAAATCGCGTTGTCTGATATTGTTTTTTTCTCTGGCACTTGTCTGTTGTCCGGCCGTGTTTGCCAAAGAAGGTGCCCGCTATACACTGAAGGCGTTATGCCGGGCAGCCAATGAAAATGCAGAAACCATCCAGATAGCTGCAGATGATGTTTTTATTGCCAGACAGGAAAAAAAAAGGGCCTTATCAGTGCTGGTCCCCCGGGCCACTGTATTTGGCAGCCACATCAAACACAAAGATAAGAATTTTACCACACCCGACACCACTTCTACAGGTATTAAACTGACACATTCTTTCACCATCAACGGCAAAGAACTGATTGCTTATGATGTGACAAAAAAAGGAATAGAAAAAGCCGGTTTCACTCTGGAAAGCATCCGTTCTGAATACCTTTTTCAGGTGGCCATATCCTATTTTGAAATTCTGCGGGCCAAGCGGCTTAAGGAGATAGCTGAGATCGAGGTCCAGCGGCTGGAAACCCATAAAGCCTCTGTCAAGGAAAAACTGCGTGTGGGCAGTGTCACCAGAACCGATCTTTTCAGGGCTGAAGCGGAACTGTCCCGGGCCAGGTCAGATCTTGTGACGACCCAGAACGGCGTAATCCAGAACAAGGCCCGCATTGTACGTCTTACCGGGATTCAGGACCCTTTTTTTGTGTCTGATCAGGACATCCATACCCTGGATGACTTTGCCCCCACCCTGTCCCGGATCCAGGCAGAGGCCCTGGAAAACCGATTTGAGATCAAGGAGGCAAAGAAAAATTTGGAAATTGCGGCCCAGACCATCCGGTATGAAAAAGGAGATTTTTGGCCGAAACTCAACCTGGAAACAGGATACAGGGAAACAGATATTTCCTATGACAGGAGTGGTCTGCCCGTGAATATAGGAGGGCTGGGCTCTGACACAGAAGATACCTATGCCCAGGCGGAACTGGTATTTACCCTTTATGACGGCGGACTGCGCAGTGCCCAGGTCCGCCAGGCCATGGCATCGGAACGTCAGGCCAAACAGGCATTGCAGCTTGTGAAAAATGATATTGTTCTGGAATCAAAAATCTCTTTTTCCGAGTATGAAACCGCCAAAAAAACCTTGATCAATCTCCAGGATGAACTTACGTCTGCCAAAGAAAACTATGCAGCTGTTCAGATGCAGTATCAATACGGCATGGCTGACATCATCAACATGATGGATGCAAACACTTTGCTGGTCCAGGCACAACAGCGCATATCCAATGCACAGTATACCCTTCACCAGGCAATTTTAAAAATATTGTATACCCAAGGAGACCTGCTGGCCCACCTGCTGGGTTAGACAGGATATTTTGCCTTGTTTTTAAAGAACAGGGGCACAACCTTTGTACCAGAGGAGTAAAACAACATGTATGAAATCATTGCAAACCCTGAAGACTATCAGATTGATCAGTTGATCAACGGAACAGATAATGCCAACATCGAATTGACCAAAGAGGAACGGAATAAATGGGCAGGTGAAATTGTAAATTTCAGTGAAAAATTGACGGAATTTGCCAAAAAATCAAAGCAACTGGCCGTTCTGCTGGAATCGGATGAAAAAATTTCCGCCTCCCCGGCATCTTTAAAAACACTGAAAATTCAACTGTTTGCCATAAATGATGCTTTGAATTCCGCCCTGGACATTGCAGACAAACTGGAATCGGATATTATCCAGAAATAAAACAGGTCTGTTATTTCACCATTTTTTGCCGCAGCAGATGGTCTGTGATTACCAGTGCCAGCATGGATTCACAGACCTTGTTGATTCTGGGGATGGCGCAGATGTCATGCCGTCCTTTTGTGGAAATGGTTGTTTCCTGTCCGTCCTGGTTCAGGGTCTTTTGATCACGGCCAATGGATGGAATGGGTTTTACATGCACCCTTACAATAAT
>JAABSS010000222.1 GCA_011390235.1 Desulfotignum sp. | reverse complement strand
AAGGGGTTTTATTACAAACCCAGGATTGACAGAGAACTGCTGGCTGCCCATGCTTCCGGACTCATCGGGTTGTCTGCCTGCCTGAAAGGTGATATTCCCAAGGCCATCATCCAAAATGATATGGCAGGCGCTGATGCTGCAGCCCGGTTTTATCTGGAAACTTTTGGAGCGGACCATTTTTTTCTGGAAATCCAGGAAAACGGCATGCAGATTCAGCACAAGGTCAACCAGGGCATTGCTGATATCAGTGACCGGCTGTCCATTCCCATGGTGGCCACCAATGACTGCCATTACCTGAACAAAGCGGACAAAAAAGCCCATGATATCCTGCTGTGCATCCAGACCGGGGATACTATAACCAACCAGAACCGGTTTAAATTTGATTCTGACCAGCTGTATTTCAAATCCCCTGCAGAAATGAAAGACAGTTTAGGCCAGTTTGCCGGGGCCATTGAAAACACCCGAAAGGTTGCGGCCCGGTGCAATGTGGAATTTGATGATAAAACATACCATTTTCCAAAGTATGCGGCAGATGATGAAGGCAGTGAGGCACAGATTTTTCAGAAAAAGGCCATGGCCGGGTTTGAAAAAAAACTGGTCCGCATCAAAAAACAAAATCCCGATATCATTGAACAGGAATACCGGGACCGTATTGCCTATGAAATCAAGATCATCCTGGATATGGGATTTCCAGGGTATTTTCTCATTGTGGCGGATTTTATCGCCCATGCCAGAAAAATCGGGGTGCCGGTGGGCCCCGGAAGAGGATCGGCTGCCGGATCCATGGTGGCCTATGCCATGGACATTACCGCCCTGGATCCCATTGAACACGGTCTGATTTTTGAGCGGTTTTTGAATCCTTCCAGAATCTCCATGCCGGATATTGATGTGGATTTCTGCATTGAAGGCCGGGACCAGGTCTACCATTACACTATTGACCGGTACGGCGGTCCTGAATATGTGTGCCAGATCATCACCTTTGGAAAACTCAAGGCCAAGGCCGTGATCCGGGATGTGGGCCGGGCCCTGGGGGTGCCGTTGTCTGAAGTGGATGAAATTGCCAAGCTGATTCCGGACGGGGCCAAAAACCTGACAAAAGCACTGGCGGAAGTGCCGGCCATCCAGGAAAAATGTGGCAGTTCCGAAGAAAAAACCCAGATGCTGGAGACGGCCCTGCTTCTGGAAGGCCTCCCCCGGCACGCCTCCACCCATGCTGCCGGTGTTGTGGTATCGGACAAGCCCCTTAACCAGTACCTGCCTTTGTTCCGGGGCAAGGAAGGGGAAACCATTACCCAGTTTGACATGAATTATGTGGAAAAACTGGGGCTGGTAAAATTTGATTTTCTGGGATTGCGGAACCTTACCGTTATCAAGAACTGCATGGACCTGATTAAAAAACAGGGCAGACAGCCCCCGGATCTCGAAAACCTGGACTATGCCGATGAAAATACCTTTGCCCTGCTCCAGAAAGCCGATACCACAGGGGTGTTCCAGCTGGAAAGTTCCGGCATGAAAGACCTGATTCTTCGTCTCAAACCGGCCACTTTTTCCGATATCGTGGCACTGGTTGCCCTGTACCGCCCGGGTCCTCTGGACAGCGGCATGGCAAGCACCTATGTGGAAAGAAAACACGGCAGAGAAGAAGTGGTCTACCTGTTTGACGAGCTGGAACCGGTGCTCAAGGAAACCTACGGGGTGATCCTCTACCAGGAACAGGTCATGAAGATCGCAGGTGTTCTGGCCAATTATTCCATGGCTGATGCGGACGGGCTGCGCAAGGCCATGGGCAAGAAAATTGCCGCCATGATGGAGGCCCACAGAAAACTGTTTCTGGAAGGTGCTGCAAAAAACAACCATGACCCCAGAAAGGCCCAAGAACTGTTTGACCTCATGGAAAAATTCGGGGGATACGGGTTTAATAAATCCCACAGTGCTGCCTATGCATTGATTGCATATCAGACCGCCTACCTGAAAGCCAATTTCACCCTGGAATTCATAGCAGCGCTCATGACCAGTGAACGGGGCAATTCTGATGCTGTTCTTAAATATATGGATGAATGCCGGTCCCATGATATCAAGGTGCTGCCGCCGGATGTCAATGAAAGCGAGGCCCAGTTCACCGTGGCAAAAGACTGCATCCGGTTCGGCCTGGCTGCGGTCAAAGGGGTGGGAAATGCCGCCATTGATGTCATTGTCGGGGTGAGGGAAAAACACGGTCCCTTTGAAAGCCTGTATGATTTTTGCGAACGGGTGTCTTTGTCCAAGGTGAATAAAAAGGTCATGGAAGCCCTGGTCAAGTGCGGAGCATTTGATTCCACCGGTGCCAGGCGAAGCCAGATGATGGCCATGCTGGAAGATGCCCTGGACCACGGAACCCGGATTCAAAAAGAAAAGGCTGATTCCCAGCTGGATCTTTTTGCCGATTCAGGCATGGGGTCAGCTGTTCCTGTGAGTATTCCTGTGATGCCCGACATGGAAGAATGGGAAGACAATATCCTGCTGGAGATGGAAAAAGAAGTTTTGGGATTTTATATCAGCGGGCATCCTATGGATAAATACCAGAATACTATTGCAAAATTTGCCAATGTCAATACCATCACCCTCCAGGAGATGACAGACGGCAAAATGGTCCGTATGGGGGGCATAATAAAGGTGCGCAAGACCCATAAGACCAAAAAAGGGGATATGATGGCCTTTTGCACCATTGAAGACCGCAATGCCAGCGTGGAGATTGTGGTGTTTCCCAATACCTATGCCAGATGTCACCCTTTACTTTCCCAGGAACAGGTGGTGATACTGGAGGCTGAAGTTCAGAAAAAAGACAATGGTATCAAGCTGCTGGCAGAAAAAATTGTGCCGGTGGACCAGGCCGGGGAAGAATGGACCAACGGCATCCTGATTGCGGTGGATGCGGCCCGGGTGGGAACCGATACCCTGGAACAGCTCAAGCCAATCATTCAGCGGTACCCCGGCGATTGTACCACCTGCTTGAAAATCCATATCCAGGACACGCCTGAAATTCTTATAAGACTGGATGATGACTTTGACACCTGTTCTGATCCTGTCTTTTTCCAGGAAGTTGAAACCCTGCTGGGCACAGGCAGTATTGAAATCCGGTGTGCTCCGGTAAAGGCAAAAGTCAGAAAGAAAAAGTCCTGGCACAGGCAGCACAACACCCTTGAAAATTAAAACAAGAAAACCCGGGGAAAAAATGTATTGTGCTTTTATATGAAAGCCATCAGTACTCAGCTAAAACCTAACAGCTAAAACCTAACAGCTAAAACCTAACAGCTAACGCGGGAAACCCCCAACCCAAGTGCCCCCTCTTC
>JAABSS010000221.1 GCA_011390235.1 Desulfotignum sp. | reverse complement strand
GCACAGGCAACACAACAATGCCTGACATGTTGTCCCTGAGCAAAAGGTACGCAAAAATCATTTGCAATGCTTATTCGAAATCATCCAGATCAAGTTTGTCCAGATCAGACAAATCCAGATCTTTAAGCAGATCTTCCTCCTGTGGTATGATATCATCATTTATGATTTCAGGATCGTTTTTTGCCAAAGATGACCGGGAGTCGGGTTCGGCTTCCTTTGGAAAAAAATGGTCGATACCGGCCAGGATGCCCAGATAAATCAGAAAGCCCAGTCCTGCGGCGTTCAACAGCAGAATCAGAATGCCCAAAAGGTTTTTGAATATCATATGCCATCTTT
>JAABSS010000220.1 GCA_011390235.1 Desulfotignum sp. | reverse complement strand
TTCTGTCAGCTGCCTGTTTTTTTCTGATGGTACACCACAGTGCCGGTGTCTTCGGCCTTCCAGACCATTGCCGGATATCTCTTGAAACCAAAGAAAAAGTGTTTGCCGATTTTTATTCCCGGCTTGCCGATTTTCACTTTACCATCGCCAGCCATCGCCCGGCCAACCGGGTCTGTCTCAACGGATCTTACCCGTGTCTGCCCATTTCCAGAAAAATCATGAATGAAAAATAAAAATGTTTCTGTAATCTCAGCAGTGTTGTGATATGATTGTGTATTGTCTGACCGGGTGATCCGATCGGACAGCATAATGCAAAAAGACAACAGCATAATGCAAAAAAAAACAAAAAGATAACTTCTGGCCCCGGATATTTTTATGGAAACACTACCCAGTATTACCCAGTCACCAGCACCCGGTACCTCCCGGGTGTTGTTTTGCGGGGACTGCCTGTTATTTACCCTTACCCTGGATAAAGATGTGGCCGGTAATGCCTGGGTCCGCACCAATCTGGGCACAGCCGGCGTTGCCCGGCGGGAAATTATCGACCGGGTGGAAAAAAACGAGATCAAGCTGGATGAGGCCTGGTATGATATCCAGATGAAGAAAAAAAGCGCCGCAGAATTTCAGATCCTTTTACCGCTTCACCAGACCGGCTATTTCCAGGCCAAATGCTTTTTTATCCCGGAAAACCAGAGTGTCCCCGTGTGGCCGGAAGGCGACAATTGTGTGTTGAATGTGGAACCGGCCGGTACCTGCTGCGCCAATATTATTTACAATGCCTTTGTCCGCCAGTTCGGCCCGTCCAGATACAGTGCCGAAGGCGGAGGTGATCGGTCTCTTGCGCCGCTGATCCAGACCCTGGATGCCAAAGGATTCACCGTGATCCCGGAGTCCGGAAAATTCCGGGATCTCAAAGAACAGGTGGGGTTTATTTTTTCAACCCTGGGCTGCCGGGCTCTGCACCTTCTGCCCATCCATCCCACCCCCACCACCTATGCCCGCATGGGGCGTTTCGGCAGCCCCTATGCTGCGTTGAATTTTACAGATGTGGACCCGGCCCTGGCCCGGTTCGACCCGGCTGCCACTCCTCTGGAACAATTCATGGAACTGGTGGATGCCGTACATTTTCACAATGGGTACCTGTTTTTAGATATTGCCATCAACCACACCGGCTGGGCCGCAACCATTCACCAGTCCCATCCGGAATGGCTGGTCAGGGGAGAAGATGGAAAAATCAAGGCCCCGGGGGCCTGGGGCGTGGTCTGGGCCGATCTCACCAAACTGGATTATTCCCATACCGATCTGTGGGAGTATATGGCGGAAATATTTCTGCTCTGGTGCCACCGGGGCGTGGATGGATTCCGGTGCGATGCCGGATACATGATTCCCACAGATGCATGGGAATACATGGTGGCCAGAGTCAGACAGGAATATCCGGATACATTGTTTCTTTTGGAAGGCCTTGGCGGGCACCTGACAACCACCAGAGAGATTCTGGGCCGGGCCGATTTCAACTGGGCCTATTCCGAGCTGTTTCAGAACTATACCAGAGAGGAGATCCAGCACTATCTGCCTTTTGCCACCCGGATTTCAGAAACCTGCGGCCATATGATTCATTTTGCTGAAACCCATGACAACAATCGGCTGGCATCGGTTTCACCAACCTATGCCAGGATGCGGACCGCTTTGTGCGCTCTGTTTTCCGTATGCGGGGGGTTCGGTTTTGCCAATGGTGTGGAATGGTTTGCCACGGAAAAGATCAATGTACATGAGTCTCCCGGCCTCAACTGGGGGGCGAAAGACAACCAGGTGGACCATATCTTCCGGCTCAATCAGATATTGAAAACCCATCCCGCTTTTTTCAAAGATACCCGTCTTTCTCTTATTCATACAAGTGACACCCAGGCACTGGCACTGCTGCGGCAGAATGCGGGTGTAAACAAGCACCTGCTGGTGCTGGTGAACCTGGACTGGCAGGCCTCCACCCTGGTATCCTGGAATTTTGCGGATGTCGGTGTGGCGTGTACGGAATGGACAGACCTTTTGTCCGGCACCCGTATCAGACCGACCCTTATCAAAAACAGGGCCGGCATCAGGCTGGCACCCGGTGAAGTCATGGCCCTGTCCCCGGATGCGGCAGACCTGGAAGTCCTGGCACCGCATCCATCCAGGGACACCCGGATGCCGGCAAAGGTACCGGAAAAGGTACTGATTCAGAAAATCAAGGCCAGGGTTCTGGCTGTAAAGACCGCTCTGGACGGGTACACCGATGTAAGCAGTCTGGATCTGGATCAGGCTGCCCGGCATCTGGCAGCCGATCCTGCTGCCCTTATCCGGTCCCTGAACAAAAATTCACCAGAAAGCCGGGTTATTCCTTTTGATGTTACCAAAGACCTCAAACGTCAGGTCATGGTGCCGCCGGGGTATTTTCTGCTGGTAAAAAGCCCTGTGGGGTTCCGGGCCGAAATCCTGGATGCGGCAGATGCCGTCCCCCGCTCCCTGGGATATGAGGAAGGACTGCCCATGGCTGACGGCCGGTTCTTCGCCCTTTTCATGCCCAGGAATGTGAGAAAAAAACACAAGGCCTGCGATCTGCACTTGCGGCTGTTTTATCCGGAAGAAACCCGGCGCAAAACCGCTGCTGTTCTGTTTCTGGCCCCGTTTGACACCCTGCGCCTGCGCACCACCTTCACCAGAAGAAACATTGCGGCAGATCCCGGGCTTACCTTGCTGGGGGCCACCCGTACCGGCGGCATGATGCGGGCCCTGGGTGACTGGGGAGAGCTTCACAGCAGATATGACGGTCTGCTGGGGGCAAATCTGAATCCTGACATGCCCGAAAACAGACATATGGTGCTGTCCCGGTGCCGGATCTGGGCCATTTTCCAGGGATACTCCAGAAAGCTTGCAAAAGACTGTCTCCAGAGTTTCACTTTTTCCTTTGACAATGCCGGCCAGTGGCGCTTCCATGTGCCCACTTCAGAAGGCAAGTATTATGTTCTGGAACTGACCCTGGCCTTGTCGCCAACCGCCAACAGGGTCCGGCTGTCTGTCAAAAGGCCGAAGGCCAGAAACATATCCGGCCGGTTTCTGGAAGATGCTGCGCCGGTGACACTTATTTTCCGGCCGGACATCGAAGACCGCAATTTCCACGAAACGATCAAGGCGTTTACAGGACCTGAGACTGCGTGGCCGGAGGCGGTGAAGCCCCGCAGCAGCGGCTTTGATTTTCTTCTTTCATCAGGCCATCTGTTTTCAATGTCCCTGGCCCATGGCGATTTTGTCCATGAGCCGGAATGGCAGTACATGGTGTACCGGCCTCTGGAAGCACAACGGGGTCTGGACCCTGATTCAGATCTTTTCAGTCCCGGGTATTTTTCTTTGGACTGCCGGGGCGGGGAATCTGCCTTCCTTTCGGCGGAAGTGAAAGAGACCCTGGACCAGGCCCGGCACACGCTGGAGCACCCCGAACCGGACACCTGGCCGGCTTTTGATACCGGGTTTTCCCTGGACCAGGCCCTTTTTAAGGGACTGGACGCGTTTCTGGTGAACCGGGGCCAGGATAAAAGTGTGATCGCCGGATATCCCTGGTTTCTGGACTGGGGCCGTGACAGCTTGATCTTCTGCAGAAGCCTGATTGAACTGGGACGGATATCCGATGCCCTGGCCGTGCTCCATCTGT
>JAABSS010000219.1 GCA_011390235.1 Desulfotignum sp. | reverse complement strand
CGAAAGATCTGGCCGGGTTCATGGACGACATCAAACTGGACAGCGCCGCTGTGGCCGGCCATTCCATGGGGGGCAAATGCGCCATGCAGCTGGCCATGGATTATCCGGAAAAAGTGGCCGGACTTGCGGTGCTGGACATGGCCCCAAGAGCGTATGAACCGATATGGACCTCTTATGTCCGGGTTTTGCTGGATCTGGATTTGTCACAGATTGTCCGCCGGGAACAGGCAGAACGGGCCCTGGCGGATGCGGTGCCGGACCAGGTTTTCCGGGGATTTCTGCTTCAAAACCTCAAACGCGCCAGTGACGGCCGTTTTTTCTGGCGGTCGGATCTGAGGGCGATTCTGGCGGCTATGCCCGATATCAGTGCGCCGGTAACCGGGGAACCCTACCCGGGATCGGGCCTGTTCATTCGGGGAGGGGGGTCGGATTTTGTGAGTGACCGGGACTGGGAGGATATCAAAGCCCTGTTTCCCGCAGCAGACCTCAAGACAATATCCCGGGCCGGACATCTGGTTCATCTGGAACATCCGGACCTGATCACGGAGCTGCTCACTGATTTTTTTGGATATAGTTCCGGTTTGTCCCGCGGGCCGGATGAATAAAGAAAAAACAGAGGCGACCCATGCCGGTTCATATCACCCATAAGATTCAGATCCCGGACAATGAGATTCAGCTGGAGGCCATCCGTGCCCAGGGAGCCGGGGGACAGCATGTGAACAAAGTGGCCACTGCCATCCATCTGCGGTTCGATATCCAGGCGTCATCCCTGCCTGAGGAGATCAAGTCCCGGCTTCAGGCCCTTTCAGATCAGCGGATATCCAAGGACGGTATCATTGTCATCAAGGCCCAGCAGTTCCGGAGCCAGGAAAAAAACAGAACCGATGCGATAAAAAGACTGAGGCAATTGGTTTTGCAGGCCATGGTCCGGCCCAAAAAAAGAAAGCCCACCCGTGTGACAAAATCGGCCCAGAAAAAACGCCTGGATAAAAAAACAAAACGCGGCCGGGTGAAACGGCTGCGGGGGTCGGTATCGCCTGATGATTGACATACACTGTATAGATTTTGCAAAAAATAAGGAGTTATCTGATGCGCTTGGGAATGCATACCTACAGCCTGTATCACCACGGAGTGGCTGAAGACTGGGCCGGGTTCAAACTGCCGTGGCAGCGGCAGATGACCCTGTTTGAAATGATGGACTATATCCAGACCCTGGGGCTGGAGGGCCTGCACCTGGATGCCAAAGCCCTGGATAGAATGGAAAAGGCGTATTTCGAACAGATCCGTCAGTATGCCAGGGACCAGGATCTCTATCTGGAATTTAACTTTGCCCTGAAAAGCGGACATTATGATTCTGCGGTCCAGTTCGACATTTCAGACGGACTGGCCATTGCCCATGCCATCGGTGCAGATGTCAGCAAGATCGGCATGAACCTGACGCGACCCCGGCCGTTGGCCGCGGGCAAATTTCACCCGGATGTCATGGCTCAGCTGAAAACTGTGGTGAAAAAAGTTACGTCGTCGCTGAATCTGGTGGAGAAGACCGGGGTCAGGCTGGCCCTGGAAAATCATACCGATGCGTTTTCCGAAGAAGTGCTTTGGGTCCTGGACCGGATCGATCATCCCCTGGTCGGGGCCTGTATCGATACCGTGAACGGGATCCATGTTACGGAAAATCCTATCACAGCGGTGGAAAACCTGGCCCCCCGGGCATTCACCAACCATTTCAGGGACAATAGAATCATAATCACACCCTGGGGCCTCAAGTTTACCGGTGCAGCCGTGGGAGAGGGGGACCTGGACATGATACGGGCATATGAGCTGATCCAACAGAATCCAGACATGAGCCGGATCAACATTGAACTGGATCTGGAGTGCCCGCTGGACAGCATGGAAGCCGCCATGGCAACTGAAAAGGCGGCACTGGAAAGAAGTGTGGCCTATTGCCGGGATGTACTCAAGATCAATTGACAGGCGTGTCGATAACCGGCCGCATTTTATTTTAATGGTCAGCCCCTCACGGCAAACATGGATTTTCAGATTTGATGCTTGACACTGCCAATCATAAGTGATATTAACCCATTCTGTTTTAATTCGGGGCGTAGCGCAGTCTGGTAGCGCACTTGTCTGGGGGACAAGTGGTCGCTGGTTCAAATCCAGCCGTCCCGACCATGGAAAATAAAGGCTTCTGGCGACTGAGTCAGGGGCCTTTTTTGTGTTTGAGGGGCCCATCCCCGGCAATTTTTGACAAGCGGGTTGTTTTTGTCAAAGGATGGGTGTAGGGTAATCAGAAAAATTTGATGAACCCTTCCTTTTATACAGATGACTGACAATTTTAACGAAAATTTAAAAAAAGAGTCTCGTTCGGAACCCCGGATTCCGGCTTCAGAGGGCGCTATTATTTCGTTCAAACCCCCGGGTAGTGCATGGGAATATCACATCAAATTGCGGGATTTTTCAGCTTCCGGATTGGGACTTCTGGTCAAGGAAGATTCAGATCTTTTGACACATCTGCGTGTGGGAGATGTGTTTACTGTCAATTATCATGAAGATAGCATCCCCATGGACAGTATTCGGCAAAAGAATGTACAGGTCAGGCACATATCTTTTCCAGCGGCCGGCAAGCCTGAAAAACACATGATCATCGGGTTGTGTTTTCTTGAACCCGATGATGAGTCATAGCTCCCATTTTTCTGCCCCGATACCCAATGAATATATTTAGATTGATAATGAAAACTGCACAATCAAGCCCGATCAAGCAGTCGCGATTTCATCTTGACAATCCTTGCTGTTTTTATTACGTCACTTTATTTTGTCAGGCTGACAGCCTGTTTTTTTGCGTAACCAATCAGGAGAGACTGCATATATGAAGGCGAATCAACTGGTACTGGCTTTACTGCTGATGGGATTTCTTGTGGTTCCGGCAACCTTTTCTTCTTTTTCAGGCAGTTGGAATCTGTCTTTGGTTCAGACGGCATATGCATCGGAACCTGCTTTGGAATCAGCAGGACATGGCGCGGATGAGGCCCATACCGCGGAACATGGACACGGTCATCCGGATTTGGGAAAACTGCTGCCGCTGTGGGCCTGTATTCCCTTTGCCTGCATGCTGCTGTCCATTGCGTTGCTGCCCCTGGTGGCCGGGACGTTCTGGCATCATCATTTCGGCAAAATATCCGCGTTCTGGGCCGCTACCCTGGCGTTTCCGTTTGCGGCGGTGTACAAGGGAGATGCCATTTATGAAATTCTTCATATCATCCTGGCGGATTATGTCCCGTTCATTATCTTGTTGTGGGCCTTGTTTACGGTGTCGGGCGGAATCCTGCTTCGCGGCACCCT
>JAABSS010000218.1 GCA_011390235.1 Desulfotignum sp. | reverse complement strand
CGGCACCCTGAGGGGGACGCCTGTCGTAAATACAGGGATTATTCTGCTGGGCACGATTCTGGCGTCCTGGATGGGCACTACCGGGGCGGCCATGCTTTTGATCCGGCCACTTCTGCGGGCCAATCATTTCAGGAAAAACCGGACCTTTATGGTGGTATTTTTCATCTTTCTGGTGGCCAATGTCGGCGGATCTCTGACCCCGCTGGGGGATCCGCCCCTGTTTCTGGGGTTTCTGCATGGGGTGAGTTTTTTCTGGACCATGAACATTGCCCCCCACATGCTGCTGGTGAGCGGGATCCTCCTGGTGGTCTATTTTTTTCTGGATTCATGGTTTTTTAAAAAAGAAGGGGCTGTGGTG
>JAABSS010000217.1 GCA_011390235.1 Desulfotignum sp. | reverse complement strand
TTTTACGCCGTCTTCGGGCATTTTATGTAATGATATTCAATGAAACGTTAATTCGGGAATTTCCATGAGTTGTGACAGGGCCTGGTCAAATGCCGGTCCCATGCCATGGAAAGCAAACAAAGACCGGATATAATCATGAAACCCTTCAGGGGTGTTTATGTCATCCGTGTGCCTGGCAGCTGTTCTGCATTTTTCCACTTCCCGGAAAAACAGATCAGTGATGCCCGGTGCATTGGACAAAAATCCCTCGATGCTGAGCTGCTCCCATTCGTTGTGAAAATAGTGCCGCCGGTCCGAGGTAAAGCTGACCTTGGGGTTTTTTCCTTCGGCATCCTGGATCTGGAACTGAAAATAGGTGCACCGCTTCACCACCCGGTGCAGATGCTGGTCCGGAAACTTTAAAAAAGCGGATACCGCATTGGCAAAATACCGGGCAAACAGGTCTGCCCTGCGGGGAGAGGCGGTCCGGGCTTCGGTTCCGATGTTGTTTTTCAGGCTTTCCTCCAGGCACCCCTGGCAGATATAGGTTTCAAACCGGTGCCCTTTACAGCAGTTTTCCAGAAACAGTTTTTTGCGCTCTGCCACCACATCATGGGTAAAGGCCATGAAAAACCGGGCTGCCTGGTCATCGGATTCAATGGGAAACTCTTTCATCATGTACAGGTCCATGGGAATGAAAATTCCGCTGGGCCGCTCTTTAATGATGATCTTGGTTCCGCCCAGGGCTTCTAAGGCCGCCATGACCAGTTCAAAATAGATATAGTCGAAATGGGGAACAATCCGGCCTTCAAACCGGCGGTTCCGGTTGTTTTTTAAAATTTCGGGGATATCATGGTGGTTCAAAGGCTGGTAGTCATAATCTGCCAGCACCTGGTTGATCTCTGTAATTTGAAAGTTCAGGGCCAGAAGCACGGATGCAATTTTGTCTTTGCCCGGATGGTTGATTTTGTGTTTGAGCAGTTTTGTCAGATAGGTGTTGGAGATCCCGGATATTTTGCTGATCTGGTTGATATTCAGATCACTTTTTTTGATGATGTTGACAAGGGTGTCAGGAAAATTGCGCATGGTGCAGGGCAAATCCTTTATATATATGGCTGAATAATAAAGTTTGTTTTTAGTTGGCCATAGAGTTTAATAAAAAATACAACAAAACACAAGGGCGGGTGCCAGTGATTTTTGGATCTTTTGATTCCCGGACCTTTTCCGGTCCAGCCGGCAAAAAAAGCTGTGCAGAAAAAGATCAGCCGGGCGTATGCCTGTTTGGGGATCAGATTATGAATAAGGGTGGCAGATTTCGGCTTGGTGTGCTATCTTTCCTTATTGTTTTACGGTTAAGGAAAGGCAATGAAACAGGGAAAAAAATTTGTAACCTCAGGAATATTTTTCGCCTTGGTTGCCCTGGCTGTGGTGGTGGGATACCGGAATCTTTCCTATAACTGGCAGTGGTACCGGATTCTTTTTTATTTTTTTTCCATTGAAAACGGGCAGTTTGTTCCAGGGGTTTTGCTCCAGGGCCTTTGGGTCACAGTAAAAATATCGGCCATCAGTCTGTTACTGGCTTTGGTCATCGGCATGTTTTCCGCCTTTGCCCGGCTCTCTCCTTTTATTTCCCTGCGGGTTCTGGCCTGGTGCTATGTGGAAACCATCCGCAACACCCCGCTGCTGATTCAGATTTTTGTCATATATTTTGTGATATCCCCTGTTCTGGGCCTGTCCGCTTTTGTGTCAGCCGTCATCGCCCTGAGCCTGTTTGAAGGGGCGTATTCATCGGAAATCATCCGGTCGGGCATTGTAAATATTCCCAGGGGCCAGTTTGAGGCAGCCCAGAGTCTCGGGCTGCCGACTTCAGTGATATATTATAAGGTGGTCCTACCCCAGATGCTGCGGCAGACCCTGCCCATGCTGGCTGGTCAGAGTGTATCTTTGATCAAGGATTCCGCTCTGGTCAGCACCATTTCCATTTATGACCTTACCATGCAGGGCCAGAAAATCGTCTCAGAAACATTTTTGACTTTTGAAATCTGGTTTGTTGTGGCATTATGTTACCTGTCAATTACCGTGACACTTTCTTTTATCATCCGAAGAGTTGAACACCGCATGAAATATGTCCATTAAATATAATAACATACAAAAAGGAGGTTCCATGAAAAAAATCGGATTTATACTGCTGACATTTCTACTCATACCATATACTACCTGCCTGGCCGGAGAAATGGGCAGTCAACTGGCAAAAGAGAGTATTATTGAAAAAATACAAAAAACCAAGGTGATCCGGGTGGGTATGTCCACCTTTGTGCCCTGGGCAATGAAGGATAAGCAGGGTAAACTCATCGGATTTGAAATCGATGTGGCAAGAAAACTGGCGGAAGATATGGGGGTTGCCGTGGAATTTGTTCCCACTGCCTGGTCAGGCATCATCCCTGCGCTGATGACCGGCAAGTTTGATGTGATCATCGGGGGAATGGGCATCACCCCGGAGCGGAACCTGAAGGTGAATTTCACCATGCCCTATGATTATTCCGGCATGTCCATGGTTGCCCACCGGAAAAAAGCAGAAGGGTTTTCCACCCTGGCGGATTTTAATAAAAAAGAGGTTGATATTGCCGTGCGCATGGGTACCACAGCAGAACAGGCTGCCCGAAAACACATGCCCCAAGCCAGTCTGCGGCTGTTTGAAAATGAAAGCCAGGCCCTTCAGGAACTTAACCTGGGCCGGGTCCATGCAGTGGTGTCATCAGCCCCCATGCCGGTTTTCCATGCCCTGAAATATCCGGATAAATTATTTATCCCCCTTGAGGAGAATTTTACCAAGGAACCCATTGGGTTTGCCATCCAAAAAGGCGATTATGATGCCCTCAATTATTTCAATAACTGGATTATCAACGCCAAGGCCCAGGGCTTTTTAAAGGAGAAAAAAGCATACTGGTTTGAATCCAGAAAATGGGAAGAACTTGTTAAATAAAACGGCAAGGCGTTTTACCCTGTTGGACCTGGCAGTGGTCATGGCAGTGGCTGCTGCTGTTGTCTTTTTTTTTGTCCGTGCGGTCCGGGTGCTGGATTATCAGTGGGAATGGGAGGTCATTCCCGGCTATTTTCTGTTCAGGGACCCGGCCACGGGCCGGCTGCAGCCCAATATGCTTTTACAGGGCTTTGTGACCACCATAAAACTGAGTATCTGGTCCATGGCGCTGGGTTTTTTTCTGGGAACCCTTTCCGGAATCATGAGTGCCAAAGGGGGATTTCTCAGCCGCCTCATCAGCCGGTTTTATGTGGAAACCGTCCGGAACATTCCCTCTCTGGTGCTGGTGATCCTGTTTTATTATTTTGTCTCCAGCCAGTTTCTGGATGCCCTGGGACTCGATACATGGCTTCGCAGTCAGTCAGATACCCTGCGGGGAATGGTGTCCTTTTTCGGTGCGGATTCCGGCCAGATAAATGCATTTGTTTCAGCAGCAGCAGCACTGGGTATCTATGAAGGGGCCTATATTTCTGAAATCGTGAGAGGCGGCATCAACAGTATCCCGGCAGGCCAGTGGGAAGCAGCCTCATCCATCGGACTGTCCCGGTCCAAAACCTTCCGGCTGGTGGTGCTGCCCCAGGCGTTCAGGTGGGCCGCATTTCCCATGGCCGGCCAGTTCATATCCACCATCAAGGACTCCGCCATTGTGTCGGTCATCTCTGTCCAGGAACTCACCTTCCAGGGAATGGAACTCATGGCTGCCACCTTCCT